>JAEZMC010000131.1 GCA_023435805.1 Bacillota bacterium
AAATAAAGCCCCATTTTCTTTACAATACGCTAGGCACCATCAACTCACTTGCATTAATGGGAAAAACAGAAGAGGTATGTGACATTGTCGATGCTTTGGCCGGTTATTACAGGCTAAGCCTCAGCAAAGGGCGGGAAGTCATTACCATTGGAGATGAAATCGACATTGTCAGGAATTATCTTAAAATACAGCAGTTACGTTTCGGGAACCTGTTTTCGGTATACTATGATCTCGACAGCCGCTGCTCAAACCATAAAATATTGAAGCTGGTTTTACAGCCGCTGGTTGAAAATGCACTGTACCATGGGATACGCGGAAAAGGCGAGCACGGGCTGATTACCATTACCTCCGAATATCTCGGCAATTGCATAAAGCTTATTGTGGAAGACGACGGCACAGGTATTGCGGATGATGAGCTTCAAAAGATCCTGAACGGCCGGGTCGGCGGTGAAAGCTTTGGGCTGAGAGGAACCATAGAACGACTTCGGATATTTTATGGGAATGATGATGCCGTGGAAATTGACAGTGCGGAGGGTATCGGGACCAAAATTACCATATACATACCTGTGACAGCTGAAAATACGGAGGCGAGCTATGGATAAAATGAAAGTCCTCATTGTGGATGATGAATATTTTATAAGGAATCTACTAAAGATGCGTATCCGGTGGGAGGATTTCGACATGGAGATTGCCGGAGAAGCTTCCAGTGCAAGGGAAGCTCTGGATTTGACGGAGGAGCTGCTGCCGGACATCATCTTTACGGACATTTGCATGCCTTATATGGATGGTATTGAATTGAGCAGGATTGTGATGGAAAAATACCCGCATATCAAAATCGTCATTATCACCGGGCATGACGAATTCGAGTATGCCAAAAGGAGCATCAAGCTTGGTATTTCCGATTTCCTGCTAAAGCCTGTCAATGCCGACGAAATCAGAAAAGTTGCAAAAGGGCTGCAGGAGAAGATCATCCGGGAAAAATCCCGTGAGCGGGAATATGAGCAGCTGAAACAACGATTGGAGGACAGCCTGCCCTATATCAGGGAAAAGGTTCTATACGAGCTGCTTCAGAGTGATCTGGATGTGGAGGGCATCAAAGAAAAGCTTTTATACTTTAATATAGAGATGAACAAGGAATCCGATGTCTTTCAAACTGCGGTCGCGGAGGTGAGCCATTCCGCCGCGGAACGGAGTACAAGTCAGGAAGACAGGATTTTTCTGAATATGCAATGTATGGACCTGATCCGGAAGATTTTCCGGGACGATAAATATATCAATGCATTTTTCGATTACAACGGAAAAATCATTATTCTTTGCAACAATGACAGCACCGATCTGACAGAATGCTGCGAGGTGATCAAAACACAGATTATCAACCGCTTTAAATGCTATATCAGCATAGGAGTAGGGAACAGGGTGCGGGGCTTTTCCAGCATCAGCAGATCGTATAGGGAGGCTGAAGATGCACTGCAATACAGGGTGGTAATAGGCAAGAACCAGGTTGTTAGCTACAACGATATCAATTTTTCCGACAAGGATGCATGGATAGCCAATCCCGCCCGAATGGAAAAATTGAGCTTCAACCTGAAAGCGGGTCAAAAGGAAAAGTCGATGGAAATGCTGGACGACATGCTAACGGAATCCGTTTACAGCCGGAGCAATACGATAGAAAGGATCAGGCTGGAAGCTTTTGATATATTGCTTACATGCCAGCGTGTCCTGTATGAATTGAACTTGCATACAGGCGGGATATGGGAGAACAACACGCAGCCTTATGAGGATATATCCAGGATAGATAACCTGCCGGAATTGAAGGAATATTTAAAACAGCGGATAACGGCTGTCATTGACAAAATAAACCAGTCAAATGAGAGAAAGGCAAACAGAAAAATTGCTGAGATCAAGGAGTATATCGTCCAGAATATCCATCAGGCCGACCTGTCCCTTTCCGGTATCGCAAAGGAATTCTATATCAGTCCGAGCCATTTAAGCCGTCTTTTCAAGCAGGAAACAAATCAGACTATTGTGGAGTACATCACAAAAATCAGGATAGAAAAAGCCGTCAGACTGTTGAAGGATACGGATCTGAAGGTATATCAGGTCGGAGAAAAGGTCGGAATCGCCGACCCCCATTATTTCAGTATCATATTCAAAAAGAACACCGGATCATCGGTGAACGATTTTAGAAAAGGTCAGCTTTAGGCAGAATACATTAAATGATAAATTTTTGAAAACTTATGCAAAAAAAATGAATCGAGTATGAAAAGATCATTTGATAATATGAATTTGAGCGCTGAACGGAACAAGCAGAAGGGTGCCGGACAATGAGAAGAACCATCCTTAAAATACTGGAAATGGTCGTTGCTGTGATTTTGGTATTCAGCCTTGCCGCTTGCGGCAGCACGATAAAGAGTTTGGACAAAACCGCTGACATGGAGACCGGCAAACCACCCCTGCTCACTTTATGGCATCAATGGGTTGTTGAAGACAATACAGGCGTCAATACCCTGAATAACGCCATCAAGGAGTGGAACGGAAAAAACCCGGACAAAATGGTTCAGGCACTGGGTGTAAATACCGAGCAGTATAAAATCAAGATCAAATCCGCCCTTGCTGCAGGTGATGCACCCGACATTTTTTACATGTGGGGCGGAAGCTTTTCGGGTCCTTACATAAAGAATGGCAATATTCTGCCATTGGATGAATTTCTTGATGACGGCACAAAGGATAAGCTCATTCCGGGCACGCTTGAAGCATGTACATTCAACGGGAAGGTATACAGCCTCCCAATGTTTACCTTTGTTGCAAATCTTTACTGCAACACGGAATTGTTTGATAAAGCAGGTGCGCAGATACCTTCAACCTACGACGATCTTTTGATAGCGGTGAACAAGCTGAGAAACGCAAGAATCACACCGATCGTGGTAGGCGAAAAAGACCGATGGCCCGGTATGTACTGGTTCAGTATTCTGGCCATGCGTGAGGCTGGAGCGCAGGCTTGCATGGATGCGCTGGATAATCCTTCTCTTTTTGACCAGCCGGCTTTTCTTTCAGCGGCACAAAAGCTGGTTGAGCTGATCGATGCGGGAGCGTTTAATGAGGATGCGCTCAGTATAGGTTTTTCGGAAATGCTTGATGAATTCAAAGACGGCAAGGCCGCGATGATTTATCAGGGAAATTGGATTGATGCGGTGATCGAAGGATCACAGAACGAAGCAAAAGGGAATATCAAAGCGGTTCCGTTTCCTCTTATTCCAGGCGGCAAAGGCATTGTCGAAGAGTTTATGGGAGGAAATGTCGACGGGTTTTATATTAACGTTAATACAAAGTACAAGGAGGAAGCGGTCGAAGTTTTGAAATTCATCAGTGAAAAGGCCAGTAAGCAGGGCTATCTGAGCGGGGCCGGCCTGCCTTGCTGGAAAATGGATGAAGCGGATGAGGATATGGTTCCTCCTCTTACAAAAAATACTGCAGAGCTAATGCGTTCGGGGAAATCTTTTGTTGACTGGTGGGATACCATCCTGCCGGCGGCAGACTCGGATGTGCTCAAGGGTTTGATTGCCGAGCTGTATGCCGGCAAGATGTCACCGGAGGGTTTTATAAATGGATTGATGCATATGGATGGCGTAACGGATATAAAACCATATGAGAATTATTAGAAAAAACCGCTATTGACAATAGGAGACATGCAGGCGGACAACTCAAATAGACATTAATACACACGATCGGGAAAGGATTTTAAACTATGTCAAAACTAAATATGGCGCCCGTGCCAGGCACTGTTGTTCACAAATCAGGATTCCTGAAAGAAGTGAAGATGAACAAGGCTTTGTTTCTTATGCTTCTTCCCGGTTTCATATTTATTTTCATCAATTACTATGTCCCTATGTTCGGGGCTATTATCGCATTTAAGAACTTCAACTATGCGGACGGTTTTTTTAAAAGCCCGTGGGCCGGGTTAAATAATTTCAGATTCCTGTTCCAATCCTCCGACGCATGGGTTATTACCCGCAACACAATCGGGTATAATCTCATATTTATAGCCGCAGTTCTGCTTATTGCAGTAACAACTGCAATTATACTTAATGAACTGCGGAGCAGATTTGCGGCGAAGCTTTATCAATCCGTCATATTCCTGCCATATTTTCTGTCATGGGTTGTTGTCGCGTACCTGGTATACTCCATCCTCAGCCCCGACGGTCTCTATAACAGGACGATCGCACCTATGCTGAAAGTGCTGCCGATTGACTGGTATGTGGAGCCGAAGTATTGGGTACTTATCCTTCCGGTTGTTAACATATGGAAGGTCATTGGTTACTCAATTGTTCTTTATCTCGCCGGTATTACCGGCATTGACCAGGAATTCTACGAAGCCGCGGTCCTGGACGGGGCAAGCAAATTTCAGCAGATTATGAGGATTACCATACCGTTCCTGAAGCCCCTTATGATTGTCACAACCATCATGGCTTTGGGAAATGTCTTCAGATCGGATTTCGGCTTGTTTTATCAAGTGCCGAGGCAGCAGGGTATGCTCCAACCCACGACCATGGTTCTGGATACGTATATCTACAATGCACTGATTTACAATGGAGACCTTGGAATGTCATCTGCAGCGGGCTTCTATCAATCAGTAGTCGGATTCTTTACGGTTTTGTTTGCAAACTGGTTTGTTGGAAGAGTCAGCCCGGATAACAAGATATTCTGATCTGCATTCAGTATACCCTAATCAATTTGTGGAGGTTATTATGAGCCTGAAAGGTTATAGAGCGAACACCATATCCCGAAAATCTGATTTCCTGTTTAACGCCATCTTCTTTGTTTATTCCATATGCTGCCTTGCACCATTGATACTGGTCTTCATGGTTTCCATCACGGACGAGAAATCACTGGTCGAAAACGGCTACACCTTTTTCCCAAGTAAGATAACCTTTTATACCTATAGATATCTTTTCCTGGACCCGGAAAAAATAATCAGAGCGTATGGGGTCACAATCGGTGTTGCAGTGGTCGGTACCATATTGAGTGTCATCCTCATTATGCTTTATGCGTACCCGCTGTCCAGAAAAAACTTTAAATACCGGAATTTCTTTTCGTTCTTTATCTTTTTTACCATGCTGTTCAATGGAGGGCTTGTACCCTGGTATATCATGTGGACGAAATACTTCCATTTGTCGAACAATCTTGCTATGCTGATCATCCCTTCGCTTGTTTCGGCGTTTAACGTATTGATTGTTAAAACCTTCTTCAGGCTCAACCTGCCGGATTCCGTTCTGGAATCGGCAAGGATGGATGGCGCAAGTGAAATCAGGACATTTGTCAGTATTGTCATTCCGCTTTCTGTGCCTGTTATTGCCACAATAGGACTGTTTCAGGTTCTAACGTACTGGAATGACTGGTATGCCTGCCTTCTGTTCATAAATGACGCAAAACTCTACAACATCCAATATGCGATGTATCAGACACTCAGGACTGTAGAATACCTGACATCATCACACGCAGCCTCGGTCAGCGGAACACAGAGCGAGCTGTCAAAACTTCCGAGTGAAACGCTTCGAATGGCAATGGCGATCATAGGTGTCGGGCCAATCGTATTTGCCTACCCGTTTTTCCAGAAATACTTCATTAAAGGCCTGACCATCGGCGCGGTTAAAGGCTGATCACGGTTGATCACGGTCTGTGGGTTAGTCGACGGCCTGCAGTTCCGGTCAATATAAATAAAAATAAATAGGAGGGTAATGATGAATAAGACAAAAAGATTGGTGTGTCTTGCACTGGCGGTTTGCATGCTTTTCGGTGTTATACTGGCAGGCTGCGGAACAGCTAAAGAAGAACCTGCTGCAACAGACGGCGGGAACGTAACCACAGCCGGTACTACAGCAGCTGCAGGAGAGACTTCGGCAGCACCTGAAGCTCCGAAGCTGGATCCGTATGAACTCAATTGCTATTTCCTTGCTCCTCAGGTGAAGGACCTGCCTCTGGTTCAGGAAGAAGTCAACAAGCTCCTCAAGGAAAAGATCAATGCCACCATCAAACTCAATTACTTCTGGTGGGATAGTTATCAGGATAAACAGAAGCTGATTGTTGCTTCCGGTGAAAAGGTTGACACAATGTTTTCTCCGTCATGGTGGGGATACAATACCTTTGTGGCGCAGAAAGCCTGGCTTGAGCTGGACGATCTTCTTCAGCAATACGGCAAGGATATCATTGCCAATATCAACCCGGCATATTTGAAGGCCCCGATCATTAACGGAAAACTTTACGGTATACCTACCAGCAAGGATATGTTCGGTAACGGCGGCGTACTCGTAAATAAAGCACTGGCTGACAAATACGGCTTTGATTTTTCAAATGTAAAGGAACCCAAGGACTTTGAACCCATGCTGCAGACGATAAGGAAAAGGAACCCGGCGTTGTACCGTTCCTTTCAACAAAAGGCGATCACACAGCATATTTCACACAGGACTTTTATGAACATATCGGCCAGGCTGAAGTACCTGTAGGGTATGAAAAAACGGATGCCGACAGCATTAAGGTCATAAATATTTGCGAAGCCGACCAGTTCATAAAAATAGCCAAGATGACAGAAGAATGGTATAAGAAGGGCTACATCAACAAAGACGTAGCGACACTGCAGGACGGCATGCCTGTCAAAAAGGCACAGAAAGCCTTCATGTGGGGAGAACAGCTGAAGCCGGGTAAGGCTGATGAAATGAAGGCCCAGTTGGGTTACGACCTTATCCAGGTCAGTGCTTACTCTGGTAAACAGTATTTTGTCGGAACAGCTGATCTGACCAACTCCATGCTGGTCATTTCCAGGACCTCCAAAGATCCGGCAAGGGCTATGATGTTCATCAATCTTCTCTTCAGCGACAAGCAGATCAAGAACCTTCTCGACTGGGGTATTGAAAACAAGCACTACAAGAAGATCGGTGAAAACCAGATCGACTTTGCTGATGGTGTCACTCCCGAAACATCAGGTTACACAGGACTGGCACAGTGGGCAATGGGCGGAAGCCAGTTCCTTGATTACCTGTGGGCAAACGAAGCTCCGGACAAGTGGCAGAAGATGGAGGAATTCAATAACTCCGCTAAGCCTATGAAAACACTTGGTTGGACATACGACATGGAAGCTGTTAAGACTGAAGTAGCTACCATCATCAATGTGTGGAAGACCTACGGAGAACCCATCCAGGAAGGTATTGTAAATTATGACCAACATTATCCGAAGATGAAGAAAGCCCTTGAAACAGCGGGCATACAGAAGATTATCGATGATGGTCAAGCTAAGTTAGACGCTTATTTGGCTGGTAAATAATATAAAATAATAGCAAAATGTTATATTCAGGGAGCACATTGCTGTCGCAGCAGTGCGCTCCCATTTTTTATATTTGCGGGGTCTCTTCTTTACAACTATCCGGATGTATACTAAAATAAAAGCAGAATATATGTTCGGAGGAGCTTATGAACCTGGAGCAAATGCTGGATTATTTCAAAGCGTCGGATAAAATGATGCGCAATGTCACCTCCTGGGTGGAGCTGCCTGCACGGGAGGCGGTTTATGCAGACTTTCCGGACTTTATCGACGACCGGATCAAAACAGCGCTTGGAAGGCGGGGTGTGCACAGGCTCTATTCCCACCAGGCAGACGCCATACAGGCCGTAAATGAAGGAAACAGCGTGGTGGTAGTTACACCGACCGCTTCCGGCAAGACCATGTGCTATAATGTGCCGGTGTTGAACAGCATTTTGAAGGATGAGGCTTCCCGGGCGCTTTTTCTGTTTCCGACCAAGGCGCTGTCCCAGGATCAGACTACGGAGCTCCATGAGCTGATTACCGAAGCCGGCGTGGATGTAAAGACCTATACCTATGACGGAGACACGCCCCAATCCGCAAGGAAAGCCATCCGGCAGGCCGGTCATATTGTCGTGACCAATCCCGACATGCTGCACAGCGGAATATTGCCGCATCATACCAAATGGACGAAGCTTTTTGAAAACCTGAAATATATCGTCATCGATGAAGTGCATCATTATAGAGGGGTGTTCGGAAGTCATCTGGCCAATACTCTTCGCAGGCTGAAGAGAATTTGCGACTTTTACGGCTCAAAGCCCCAGTTTATATGCTGTTCCGCCACCATCGCCAATCCTGCGGAGCTGGCCTCCAGGATTACCGGCGTCGATGTGAAGCTGATCGATAATAACGGCGCTCCTTCGTGCAAAAAGCATATTATTTTATACAATCCACCGCTTGTCAACAAAGAGCTGGGTATCAGAAGAAGCAGCCTGCTGGAGGCAGAAGGCCTGGCAGGGACATTAATACGCAACGGCGTGCAGACCATTGTATTTACCCGGAGCAGGCTGAATGTGGAGGTGCTGGTTACATACCTCAAGGATATCTACCATGGCAGCCGTGACGGCGACAGCAGAGTGCGGGGATACAGAGGCGGGTACCTGCCAAATCTGCGCCGTGAAATTGAAAAAGGCCTCAGGGAGGGAAGCATCACCGGCGTGGTATCGACCAATGCACTGGAGCTTGGCATTGACATCGGAGCGCTGGAGGCCTGCATTATCTGCGGCTATCCGGGAACCATTGCAAGCACCTGGCAGCAGGCGGGGCGTGCAGGACGCAGAAGCGGTGTTTCAGCAGCCATCCTGGTGGCCAATAGCAGCCCGCTGGACCAGTATATCATCAACAATCCTGATTACTTTTTCGGGAAAAGCCCGGAGAATGGCCTCATTAACCCGGACAACCTGGTCATACTTTATAACCATATGAAATGCGCAGCTTTTGAACTGCCCTTTGAGGACGGTGAGAAATTCGGCGTTGAAACTACGGATGACATACTGTCCTTTATGGAGGAGGCCAGGCTCGTACGCCATGTAGGCAAACGCTGGCACTGGATGTCCGATGTATTTCCCGCGGATGAGATTAGTCTGCGCAGCGCTTCAAATGAGAATTTCATCATTATTGACATCACCGAACCCAGGCATAACGTCATAGGCGAGACCGACCGCTTCAGCGCGCCGATGCTGCTTCATGAAGAGGCGATTTACATCCACGAAGGCATACAGTACCAGGTGGAAAAGCTGGACTTTGACGACAAGAAGGCCTATGTACGCCGGGTGAATGTGGACTACTACACGGATGCAAATCTTGCGGTGGACCTGAAGGTGATCGATGTTTTCCGGCAGGATACGGAAAAGCCTGTACACCGAAGCAGCGGAGAGGTATCCGTAAGCTCGCTGGTCACCATGTTCAAGAAAATCAAGCTGCACACGCATGAGAACATAGGATCGGGTCCCGTTACGCTGCCTGAGCTGGAGATGCACACCACATCATACTGGGTAAGCCTGCCGGAGGAGATTCACGGAATGTCCCAGACGGATATTCAAAACGGTCTGCTTGGTGTTTCGAATGTCTTGTCCAACGCGGCGCCGATCTACCTCATGTGCGATCCTGGAGACATACATGTCGTGCATCAAGTGCGATCCACCTTTACGCAGCGGCCTACCGTTTATATTTATGACAGCTATCCCGGCGGTGTGGGCTTCAGCAATAAGCTGTACGAACTGCACGGCGAGCTGTTTGCCACAGCCTCCGACATGGTGCGGCACTGTGGCTGCGAATCAGGATGCCCTTCCTGCGTCGGTCCGTTGAACGAATTTACGGGTGCCGGCAATCCGAAGGAACTGGCGCTGCAGTTGATGGAAATGATATTGAACGAGGTTTGAAACGAATGGACTTGAAAAGCAAGCTTGGACTTTACAGGGAAGGAATCGGGCAGTCAGCCGCTGCGCCGGTACGGAACACCGGCAGGGATGTCGGCGATCTGGTGCAGGGCAGTGTGAATACGAATGAGTATGGCTGCTGCTTTGTGATTGAAAATATTTATCCATTGTCGCATCTGCACGGCGGCTGCATGCTGGGCGATGTGCTGCAAGCCGGAAGCGATACCCTTGCGGCGCTTGGCGGGGTGGATTGTGAGGGGTTGACGGCGGATCAGCTGCTTTTCCTGGATACCGAGACCACCGGATTGTCCGGGGGAGCCGGGACGGTGGCTTTTTTGACTGGCGTCGGGTTTTTTGAAAACGGGAAGTATACGGTCCGCCAATATTTTATCAGGGACTATGACGAGGAAGCTGCCATGCTGGCCGAACTCCGGCAGTTGTTCGCAAAATACCGGGGTTTTGTCACTTTTAACGGGAAATCATTTGACATCAACCTGCTTCAAAGCAGATTTATTTCCAACCGACTCAGGTCATCCTTCAAGGAATTGCCCAATTTAGATCTGCTGTACCCGGCAAGAAGGGTCTGGGGCTTGAAGCTGGAGAGCTGCAGGCTGTCCTCGCTGGAGGAGAACATACTGGGAGAGTATAGAGAGGATGACATTCCCGGTGCCTTTATTCCTGCGGTTTATTTCAAGTACCTCGAGGACAGGGATGCTTCGGAAATCAAAAGGGTGATCCGTCATAACGAACAGGACATCTTATCCATGGTGTCGCTGCTCGGCAAACTGCATGCTATGCTGCAGAGCCCCCTGGCACAGACGGATGGCGGGTATGAGCTCCTCGGCCTGGGCCGGCTGTTTGAAGCCAACGGCAGGACGGACAGCATGGTGG
>JAEZMC010000157.1 GCA_023435805.1 Bacillota bacterium
TCAATAACCAGATTCGCGCCGGCGGAATAACCAAGCAGGACATAGGTGCCGTTCTTTTGTATGCTTTTAATCATATTCAAATACTGATCAATTTTGTTATCCGCTTCTATGTAATTAAATGCGTACAGCGAATATTGCCCGATATTCCGGGCCATGTCCCTATAGGCCAGTCCGAATCCTGCAATAGGCGGAAACGCGAAAATATTCCTCTCTCTTTCACTATTTAATAACATATAGGAGGATCCCACGTCAATATCCACTTCAGAATCATGAAACAGCTTTTGTGATATCAGCTCACCGAGATCGATGATGGTAGGGTACTTATATACCTCTACATAGCTTATTTCGATGTTGAAATAATCATAAATCTCCTGGGTCAGCCTTATCGTCTGAAGCGAATCACCCCCCAGTTCAAAAAAATGATCCTCCGCACGGACGTCATTCAAATTCAAAACACTTTTTAATATGGATATCAATCCGTCCTGGATTTCTCCTGCCGATTTGGCGGTTTCAATAGTAGGATTGTTGTTGATTTCAATCCTTTCCAGCTCTTTTGTGTTCACTTTTCCGTTTTGTGTAAGCGGCATTTGGTCCAATTTTACAAAATACGATGGTATCATGTACAAAGGCAGCTGTTTCCGCAAATGTGCCTTTAAATCTGAAACCTCCAATTCTATATCGCCTACAACATACGCACATAAATACCTTTTGCCGTTTTTATCCTCTTTCGCCAGTACTGCCGCATCGGACACGCCTTTATATTTGAGCAGCTCGCTGGTGATTTCGTTCAGTTCGATTCTGAACCCCCTGATTTTCACTTGATGATCGATTCTGCCCAGATACTCCATATTCCCATCCGTATTCCACTTGGCAAGATCACCCGTTCTATACATTCTTTTTCCGGCTGCGAATGGATTCGGCACAAATTTCTCCGCATTCATTTCCGGCTTGTTGATATAGCCTCTGGCAACGCCGTCCCCGCTTATGCACAGCTCACCTGCCACGCCTATCGGTACCGGCTTCAGATATTTGTCGGTTATGTACAGCTGCGTGTTGTCAGCCGGAATACCTATGGGCACAGAGGTTTTTACATCCTTTTCAATATCATACTTATAAATCATGCAGCCAACAACGGTTTCGGTCGGCCCGTATTCATTGTATATTTCGATATCCCCATGAAAGCTGTTATATATGTCCCTGGCCAGCTCGGTTTTCAGATCCTCGCCGCCAAGGATCAGCCTCTTGATGGAGGACTTTCCGTTATCCATATCCGCAACCAGCTGTAAATGGGACGGAGTAAGTTTGACCAGATTTACCCGGTTCTCTTCAAATACCTTCCTGATGGTGATTTCATTCGCAGCCTGTCTGTAAATGACAATTCTGTTTCCTGAAATAAGCGGCGCAAATATTGAGGTTACGGTCAAATCGAAAGACAACGAAGAATATAAAGGGAATGTGATCCTGTCCCCCCTTATATATACCTTGTCAGCCCATACAATATAATTGACCAGGCCTTTATGCTCTACCATCACGCCTTTGGGTTTTCCAGTGGAACCAGATGTGTAAATCATGTATGCACAATCACCGGGGCAGTTTACATTCACCGGGTCCGCCGTCTCTCCCTTATATAATTTCGCATCTTCCAAGTCAATTATTTCTCCGCCAAATTCCAGCTTGTCCTTGTATGCGTATTGTGTTAACAGTATGCGCGTGCCGCTGTCCTCAAGCATGTACTTTATTCGTTCATCAGGATAATTCTGATCGATCGGAAGATAAGCTCCTCCTGCTTTCAATATCCCCAATATCCCGATGATCATTTCGGGAGAATGCTCAATCATGATGCCGGCAATCGTATCAGGCTTTATGCCTTTACTTCTCAGCACCCAGGCAAGCTGGTTCGCCCTGACATTCAGCTCCCTGTATGTCAACCGCCGTCCTTCGAACTCAATTGCAACCTCATCCGGCGTTCTTTCGGCCTGCATCTCAAAGAGCTGATGTATCGTCATATCCCGGGGATAATCAGCTTCGGTGTTGTTAAACTCATACAGTATTTTTGTTTTCTCTTCTTCATCCAATAGATTGATATCCGTTATCGTTTTTTGCGGATTGTCCAATATGTCATCAATGATATTTTTTAAATGCCCCTCGAACCGAATGATGGTATCCTCTTCAAAAAGATCGGTACAATATTCGACTTCAAATTCAATCTGGTCATCTATCTCCATGGCGGACAATGAAATATCAAATTTTGAAACATGATTATCGATCCTGCTCCTTTTAAATCTCAAATCGTCCAGTCTGATTTCCGGCATATAGATATTCTGCATCGCAAATGAAGTATCAAACAGTTGATTCCTGCTGATGTCTTTAGGGATATCAAGCTTTTCAACAAGGTATTCATATTGATAATCCTGGTTTTCCAATGCTTTTATAACGCTTTCCTTTACTGCGCTCAAGTATTTATCAAACTTGTCATTGCTTTTTGGATAGGTTCTGATCGGCAAAATATTGACAAACATTCCAATCATGTTTTTCAAGTCTGCATGGCGCCTGCCTAAAACAGGCACACCAACGGTAATGTCTTCCTGCCCTGAGTATCTGTGAAGCAAAACGTTATATGCCGCATATAGGATCATAAATAAAGTGGTTTCCGTTTGACTGCACATATCCTTCAGCCTTTTTACCGTTTGCGGTTTCAGCGTGAAGTAGCGCTTTTTGCCGTTGTGGCTTTGGACGGCCGGTCTGTTGTGGTCTGCAGCCAGATTTAAAACAGGCAGCTCCCCTTGAAATTGATTAATCCAGTACTCCTCCTGCGTTCTTATGGCCTGAGATTTCAAAAAGCTGTTTTGCCACTCGGAAAAATCCCTGTACTGCAAGCGTAAGGGTTCCAGCTCCTTGCCTTTATACAAGGCCTGAATTTCGTCAATCATGATAGCGAAGGAATAGCCGTCGATTATGATATGATGAACATCCAGGAGCAATATGAAGCTTTTTTCTCCGGTTTCTACCAATGTAACCCTCATCAAGGGGGGTTTGGACAAGTCAAACGCTTTGACGAAGCCTTCTGCAATATTTTCAGCTTCTTCCGGCCTCGCTTTTATATAAGTCATTTTAAAATCGACTTCATCATATATCTGCTGAACCAGATTTCCATTCGTAATGTGAAACCCTGTCCGCAGAGATTCATGCCTGTTGATGAACTTGCGGAATGCGTCCTCAAGCCTGAATCTGTCCAGGCCGCCTTCAATGAGTATCTTGTGGCACTCGTTGTATTCAATGGTTCCCTTCTTCAGGCTGCATGAAATATATATCCTCTTTTGGGCTGAGGACAGTTCATAGCAGCCTTTTTTCTCCGCCGGCTCAATCCTTTCACAAGCATGGTTCGAAGCTGAGATGACTCTTTCGGAAAGCTTTTTGATCGTATTCAATTCGAAAATATCTTTCAGGGTAATTTCAATGCCAAATTCCCGGTGTATCCGCGATATAATCACAATTGCTTTTAGAGAATCCCCACCGTATTCAAAGAAGTTGTTATTGACCCCGATGTTGTCAATATTCAGTGTCCGGCACCAGATCGATTTCATCTTTTCCTCAATTTCATTGCCGGGGGCATCAAACTGTTCCGAAGCATGCTGAATATGATTGTATAATGGCAGCCGCGCCAATCTTTTACTGCTGTAATGCAGGATCGGCAGGTAGTATTTATTATCATGCCGATTGGCAGTATTGCTGTCCATCAGATCAATATCACCGTTGTGCAGCTTCAGGCAGTGGTGATTTGTTTCATGGAACACATTGTATTTTCTGTCATGCTCCAGGTTTTTTCCGTCTGCATTCAAATAATGTATCTGATAGATACCTGCACCCGTGTGTTTCAGGTGGCTGTATACATCCGAACCATTATCCGCCGGCAGCATCAGCTCAATGCTTTCTCCATTGTGTCCGTACATGACGTATACGTACATTTGGTTGTCATCCTTGAAGCTTCTGGTGTGCTGATAGCCCAATACCTGATAAAACTTAAGGGCCATATTGATATCATTCACCACTGTTTTAACAATATTGTCATACGTCCGCTTCGTATTATTACCGGCTGCAAATTCAACCAGTTCGATGAGTCCAACCTTTTTAACCGCAATGAATGCGACGTTTTTATTATCAAACAGCACAGCCTGCCTTTTTTCACGAACCAAATCGAATTCAATTTCATTCTTCTCAAGCTTTTCGATAAACCTGTCTATATCGGACACCCTGAAACACAGATGATACGGAATTTCACCGTATATCTCCGTTATATTGTACGAGGGTGAGCTTTTATCCATCGGGGCAACCAATTCCACAGGCAGGTATTTATCACTTGCATAAATGCATAAAAAGGAATTTTGATTTGGGTCATAGACAGAGTGAACTGTTTCATACCCTATTTCGTTATAATATTGCCCGGTGATATTTATGTCCTTTACAGCAATTGCGACATGATCAAGCGCAATACACTCGCAGTATTCTTCATTTACGGCACGCTCTGTGGTTTCAGCGGCATACTTTTCATTATAGAAGAAGCTGACGTCCTCGACCTGCGTGGGAAAAGTATCCGGAGAGCAGCAAAAAGTTATTTGCTCCCCATTCCTACTTGTCATATCCCATTTGATGTCTTCCAAAAACCTGTACACAGGCTTGTTTTTTTCGGTAGGAATATAGTCAAACCTTATGATTTTCCCGCCCTGTTCCTCTGCATATTTTCTTATCCCTGCCAATACCGTATGCTCGACTTTTCTGCCAAGAACTCTGCAGCTTAACAGGAAGGTTTCAGCAAAAACCTCATCCCCGTTTGTTTTTAAAATAACCAGACCGATGTTGCCGTAATCTCCAAAAACATCAGCTGCCTCGACAATGAAGCATTTTGCATCCTTCCTGCGCATGATTCCGGCTATCTCGTCTTCCGATCTCCTGATCGTACTCAGATTGAACTGATTGGTTCGCTGGGTCAGTTGAGCTGCCCTGCTTATTTCATCCTTTCCGATTGGCCGCATGCTGACCTTAAGTCTGAGACTCTTCATAAAATGGTCTAGTGAAAGGTTACTATCCCTCAGTTCGTTTCTTTTTTTCTCTGCCATGTAGGTTTCATTGCGCAACGTATCTTCCCGGGTTAACCGTACTCTGTCAAAAGCCCAGACATGCTTTATGAACAGCGGTATGAGCTCCTCTTGTGCCGGTAGCTGCAACGTCAGCACTTCCGGATGGTTCGCAAGCATTTTTGAGCATTCCAGCGAGTCATCATCAATAAAAATGAAGCTATCGATGCCAAGGTTCAATTCCCTGGCAATTTCCTTTATATTACTGCTTTTCTCCTCCCAGTTGATTTTCCAATTTACAATATGGTTTTTTCGGAGAATCATATCGGGATTTTTGTCAAACACGTCGAGAACATCCTGCATGTTGTTTTTGCTGCAAATCGCCAATAACATGCCTTCATTGTGCTTCTGAAGCATAAATTCCTGCAATACCCTGTATGGCTCGGAAACAGAAACCCCTGTGGCCCCGCTTTCCCCGCAGATACCCTTCCAGAGTGTATTGTCACAGTCGAGAACAATCACTTTATAGGGATGTTTTTTTATAGCGCATATTTTTCTGGCAATTTCTGTTCCAACTGCAGCATAATATTCTTCCGTAAAAGGCATGTGGGCTTCCTTGTCCTTCAACGTATCGAATACTTCTTCAATACAGTATGTAGACTGCAATTCATTCAGGTCTGCAACATAAATGCTTTCGTAAGCGGACAGCATGTCCCTGTAATCCGAGTTGATACGTTCCAGTGTATCCCGGAGTGTTCTGCTCAGGTTCAGGTGGGTGGAAACCGGAAAAATCAAGGCTATTAAAGGTACGCGATGATTGAACTGTCTCAGTGCTTCTTTTAATTCCCCATAAACCTTTTCAATTTTCTGTATTTTTAATTGATCGGTATCCGAATCGCCGCTGTATCTGATAAAATCTTCAAACCTCACGGACAGCACATTGATACCGTTTTTGTTCTCCGACAGCAAACTTTCAGGATCCAGAAGCTCTTGAAAGACCTGATTATATCCGGAAAATTGTACATCCAAATCAAATCCGAATTTGCGTCCCCACCATTTGATGTAATCTCCGACAGGCTCCGCAGTAAATGTCGATGCGACTGCAATTTTTATTTCATCCTTTGCATTTCTGTCCTCCATCAATTGCTTGCCGGCTTTTACTTCGCCAAGAAGTAAAATATCTCCGTTCGGATACCATCTTGCCCGATAACCCGTTTTATACAGTCTGTCTCCTGCCACGAAAGGATTTTGCACGGTATGCTTGTTTCGGATATCAAGCTCATGCACCTCTTTCTCAGACAGGTTCATGCCGGAGATGTAGAGCTCTCCGGGAATACTGATCGGAAGCAGGTTCATGTTCTTATCCAGTATATAACACTTGACACCTTCAGGGATCCGTCCCTGATTTCCAAGCGCCCGGTCACCGTTCCCAGGATAGATGATCTTAACATCGTTAAAATCGTTCAGAATTCTATGTTTTTCCTTTTCTGACAGCATCTCCAGCCTGGAGATCTTTTTTGCGGGGTTGTCAAGAGCGTGCCATAATATGCTGATGATATTCTGATGTATGAATTCGATTTCCTTTGCATGAAACAGGTCGATCAAATAATCATAGTCTATGATAAAATTTCCTTCATTTTCTCTGTCGTTAATGCTTATAATCAGAGAATCTATTTGATATCCGTTAAAATGCCATCTTGTTGCATACTCCTCCATATTGCGATTGACAAATTTGGAGTTCTGATACGTTAATACAATGTCAAAAATATTATCGGATATCTTGTGTTTTTCCCGGATGTCTTTCAGAAGCAAATCAAATGGGTATTTTTGATGTCTGAGCAGCATAAGCTCTTCTTTTGAAACGATATCAACCAGCTCGAAAAAATTCATTTCATCACGGACATTTATACAAATCGGCGCAATGTTATTGAACATGCCGGTGGCAGACTTCTCTTTTGCATTAATCCTGTTCAGCGTGGTCGTCCCTAATATCAAGTCCTCCATCCCGGTCACACGGTTGATATACATGGATAACGCTGCAATAAACAGCATGAATACAGATGTTTTATTATCACCGCAAAACTGATTGATTTTTGCCGTAAGCTTTTTAGGCAAGAGCATGGTTTTACGCTTTGCTTTAATACCGTGATGAAGAGGATTGCCCTGTTTCAGTACCGTTCTTCCCGGGTATGTGATAAATTTGTCATTCCAAAATTCCCTGTCCCTTTCGAATCTCCGCGATTTTTTATACTCCTCTTCAGACGTTATATATTCCAGATAGGATGACCTGTCGGTATTGCAGACCTCTTCCCCCTTTGAAAGGGACGAGTAGATTTCCATGATTTGACTTCCCAGCATGCTCATTGTCCATGCATCCGATATCAAGTGATGACATTTTATATAAAATCCTCCGCAGTTATCGCTGATTTTCAGAATGGCAAAGTAAAACAGATCTGAATCGATTAATTTGAACGGTGTTTTTGTGGCCTGTATATCCCATTCGAATAAATCTTTTAAATCTGTTTCAGAAAAATCAAAAAAGTCTATCTTTTTGAATGAAAATTCAGACAGATACTGTAACGGCTCCCCATCCTTTTCGATTATTCTCAAACGCATAGAGTCATTTATTTCGATAAATTTGTTGATTGCTTTTTCCAGCACAATATAATCAATATTTCCGTTCATTTTGAGCGTTCCGGCTATATTTCGTATGGAAGTGCCAGGATGCAGCTTCTCAGTAAACCATACCGCTTTTTGGGGATGGGTTAGAGGATAGTATACAAAATTCTTTTCCAAGGTTACCACCTCGTTATCATTCGTAATTATTTACATAAACGCCTATATAGTTGTATTATATTGGATTTTTCTGGGTATTACAATAGATAAAAAGTATTTTGCTGTAATAAAGGCAAAAATAATTGGTTTTCCTGGTCTTGAGGGTTTTTTCGGGTAAAAGAATGTGTAATCATTTCCCAGATAACGAAATGATTGACTCATTTTCTTAATCGGTACCGATCGGGAAAATATATGGGTTAAGAGCCTGTACATTGTATCTGCACAGGCTTTGTTTTATTTCAAGGCTACGATGGTGACGCCTGCTTCGCCTTCTCCATATTTCCCAAGCCGGTGGGATTTGACATGGCTGTTGGATTTCAAATACTGGTGTACGCCGTTTCGCAGCATACCCGTACCTTTTCCGTGTATGATGGTAATCTCCGAGAGACCTGCAATGGCGGCATCGTCAAGGAATTTCCCGAGTATCTCCACGGCCTCATCCACATTGGCACCTCTGATGTCCACCTGTGTGGAAATATTCATGGATTTAGACATACCGAGCTTGCCGGAACCGGCCTTTCTCGTCTCTGCGATCTGGTCGTCCACAAGCTTCAGATTCGTGACATGGACATTGATTTTCATAATGCCTGCCTGTATGACAGCCTCGCCATCCTTGTCAGGAGGTGTGATGACGGTCCCCTTCTGATTCAGGTTGACGATCAGCACACTGTCTCCGGGTTTTAAATTCTCGGGCGGTTTTATATAACCCTGCCGGGGAAACAGGCTTTCCGAGATGGCATTGTCAAGGTTGCCGATGCTGTTTCTCAGCTTCGCCTTAACCTCTTCCGCCGCCTTGCTTCTCATCTGCCCATCCTGTTCTTTCGCAGCGCGCTTCATTTCCTCCGTCATGTCCTCCACTTCCTGTTTGGCGGAGAGCAGCAGCCTTCTGGCTTCTTCACGGGCTTCGCGCAGCAGCTTGTCCTTTTGGGAGAAGAGCTTTTGCTTTTGTTCCTCCAGTTCCTTCTTCAGACCTTCAATCTCCAGTCGGTAGCTTTCAGCCTGAAGCCGTTCCTTTTCGGTTTCGCTCCGGTTTTTCTCTATGGTCATCAATATGTCTTCAAACTCAATTTCTTCACGCGACAGGTAATCCCTTGCTTTTTCCAGTATGTCTTCCTGGAGGCCCAGCCTTCTGGATATTGCAAACGCATTGCTCTTGCCCGGCACACCGATCAGGAGGTTATAAGTCGGCCTCAGCGTTTCAACATCAAATTCGCAGCAGGCGTTTTCCACACCTTCGGTTGTCAGTGCATACACCTTCAATTCACTGTAATGCGTCGTAGCTACGGTAACCGCACCTGTCTCATGCAGCCTTTCCAGAATGGATATGGCAAGCGCCGCACCCTCCGTAGGATCGGTACCGGCACCCAGTTCATCAAAAAGGACCAGCGAATTTCCGTCAGCTTCAGAAAGGATTCTGACAATATTCGTCATATGGGATGAAAAGGTGCTCAGGCTTTGCTCAATGCTCTGTTCGTCTCCTATATCTGCAAAAACCCTGCCGAATAAACCCAGTTCGGTTCCTTCGGCCGCAGGAAAATGGAGTCCCGACTGCGCCATCAGCGTAAAGAGCCCCAATGTCTTTAATGTGACGGTTTTACCTCCGGTGTTCGGCCCCGTTACCACCAGCGTGTTAAACCGGTCCCCCACCCAAAGATTGATGGGGACGACGGTTTTGCCGTCCAGAAGCGGATGCCTTCCTTTTTTGATATTCACCCGCTTTTCAGCGTTCAGATTCGGGCAGACACATTTTAATTCCAGGCTTAGCTTTGCCTTGGCAAATGCAAAATCCACAGCTGCAAAGAGGGTCATATTCGCCTTCAGCGGCTCAATGATCCCGGCCACCTCCGCGGTCAGCTCATGCAATATGCGTTCAATCTCCAGCTGCTCCTTGATTTTTAATTGTTTGATGCTGTTATTGGCCTCAACCACGGCCAATGGCTCGACAAAAATAGTTGCTCCGCTTGATGAGGAGTCATGCACCAGACCAGGCACATCATTCTTGAATTCTGCCTTGACGGGTACCACATAGCGGTCGCCGCGCATGGTCACGATGGATTCCTGCATCAGCTTCTGGTACTTCGAAGAACGGATCATGCTGTTCAGTTTTTCTTTGATGGAATTCTGCTGGTCCTTGATCTGCCTTCTGATATTGGAAAGTGTTGTGCTGGCGCTGTCCGAAATCTCTTCTTCGCTGATGACGGCAAGATTTATTTTGTCCTCCACCCGTCTGTTGGACTCGATGGAGGCGATCAAGCCTGCTACATAATTGGTATCGTCCGAAGCCTTCGCATCAGCGATATACGAGTAGTTTTTAAGATTGCGGGCCGCGCGAAGTGTATCGGCTACACGGAGCAGCTCCCCCGGGCTCAGTACGGAACCCATTTCCACTCTGCGAAGGCTGCTGCGGATATCATGGAGTCCTCCCAATGGAGGATTGCCTCTTCTAAGCACATAATCGACGGCATCGGTTGTTTCCTTGAGCATTCCCGATACCTTTGCGAAATCCTTCTGCGGTTCCAGTTCTTCAACAAGCTCTCTGCCGAGTTCTGACGCGCACATGCCTTCAAGCCTGTGCAGGATTTTATCAAATTCCAGTATTCTTAATGTTCTATTTTCCATAATCTTATTCATTCCTTAGAGATCCCTATTTCAGCTTCAGCCGCGGCCTCAGCCTTTCCCTGTAATACTTGATGAACAGGGTGTAGACGAAATCATAAATCAAAAATATTATTTCAAGTGCAACGATAACCACCCACCAGGGTATTTCTGCGGTCAAGCTGAAGCCAAAAAGCTTGCTGACCGAAAGCGCCGCTATCCCGAGGCAAATGTTGAAATAGACATACTTTAATATATATTCCAAAACTAGCTTGTCCAGCTTTTCAATATAATACTTTACAAGCCCGTATACTCCGAAAAAAATGACATATGGCACCCGACCCAGTAAATCAGGCACAATGATCAGCCCGAGCAGGCTTGTTGCCGCGTAAAACAGCCAGCCGGCCCTGATGCCGCTTTCCATGACGGCAACCGCTATAAAAAAGGAGCTTAATGCATAAAAGGACAATCTGTTTGTTGGAAGAACAGTTGCCAGCAGCAGACAGATGACGGCCAACGCTCCCAGAATGCCGTTCATTGCGATTTTTCTGGTATTCATGGTGTTTTCCTTCATATTGCTCCTCCGGGATTTCAGATCCTTTCAAAATAATTACGGATACCGCATCAGCAACAGCTGATCAAGTCTCCGCCCGCACACTCACAGCAGCAGTCGGAACACCACAGGCACTGGCACATGGTACAAAGATCCGGCCCGCCTTTGTTGTATCCCCTGTTGAAGGAATTGGCCCTGTATGCATTATTCGATTGGTTCATCCTGTTCAATGCGCTTCGGTATTCAAAATTGGACGGGTCCATGTTGACAGCCGTCTGGATGTGTGAATATGCTTCATCATACCAGCCTTTACGCATGAATATCAATCCCTTGAGGTAATACCAGGGTGCAGTGCGGTTACCGCTGCTGTCCAGCATATCCTCCGCAAGCTTGACATTTCCGCTGTTGATATGCGATTTTACCTGATTGAAGAAATCATTGCCCGCC
>JAEZMC010000188.1 GCA_023435805.1 Bacillota bacterium
ACAAGCCTTCCTATCGGGTTCTTGTCAAAGTAGGAAAGCGGCATTTTCTGCAGGTGTGTAAACAGCTTCTGTCTGATATTATAAATGATCGCCTGACCCGTATAACTGAGTACATAGATCTGGAACAGGTTGAAAACAAAGCCCGATACAACCAGAATGATGAAGAACATCCCCATCCGGTTGAGGGAAGGGACATCGCCTTTTTTTATAAAATCATCAATGGTTATGCCCATCAGGTAAGGCCTTGCAAGGTCCACCAGTGTAGAAGCGAACAACAGGATAACCGCCAGCAAAAAGAAGTGCCAGTATTGGGCGGCGTACTTCAACAGCCTTTTCATCAGCCGTGCGTCATAAGCTTTGGCTTCCAGTTCCTCTTCATGCAGGATGTTGTTTTCGTCGGCCATGCTATTCCACCTCCTCTATCTGATCGATCAGGAGCTGCTTGTTGTACAGCTCGCGGTAGTAGCCTCCCAGTTCAAGCAGAGAATCATGGGTGCCGCGCTCGGTTATCCGGCCGTCATCAAGCACGATGATCTCGTCAGCCTCTTTTACGGCGGATATCCTGTGGGATACGATGATACTCGTACGCTGACTCATGATGGTTTTCAAATCCTTCAGAATTTCCTCCTCGGTATTGGCATCCACAGCCGACAGGCAATCGTCAAGTATCAGTATGGACGGCACCGCAAGTACCGCTCTGGCAATGGCGACACGCTGCTTCTGGCCGCCGGAGAGCGTAACGCCCCTTTCTCCGACGACGGTTTCAAACTGGTTCGGAAACTCAAGAATATTTTCATAAATTCTTGCGGTTTTAGCTGCCTTCTCTATTTCATCCGTGGAACAGCCACGGAAAAAATCAATGTTTTCGCGGATGGTAGCGGAAAACAGGAAGGTATCCTGAGGTACACAACCGATATTGCCGCGCAGGACGGATAACGGAAGGTTGTTGATATCCACGCCGTCTATGAAAAGCGTACCGTCCGGAACGGATAATAGCCTTGGGATCAAATTGATCAGAGTGGTTTTGCCGCTGCCGGTCCGCCCTACTACTGCAAGCGTTTTCCCCTTCTCGATGGTGATGCTTATATTCTCCAATACCGGCTTGGCTGTACCCGGATAGGAAAAGGTCAAATTGCGGAATTCGATTGCCCCCTCCAGCAGGCTGTTCGCAGTGCCTCTGTCGGTATCGGACGCGCTGCCGGTATTTTTGTCCGATTGTCCGTCTGTATGATTGATTTCAGAACTGCCTTCCGTTCCGTGCCGGAGCGTTTCGCCGGCGCCGGCTTCACGGTCAGCTATTTCCGGCTTTTCATCCATGATGGTACTGATCCTCTCCAGAGATACCGCACCCCGCTGGAACATGTTGGCGACCCAGCCAATGGCAGTGATGGGCCATATGAGCATCCCCAGGTAGCTGTTAAAGGCAACGAAGCCGCCCAGCGACAAAGAGCCTTCAATGACCAGGATGCCGCCGTACCACAGCGCTATGACAAAGGATAGGGCCGAGATGGACATAACGGTTGGGAACAGCATGCTCATCAGCCTGACAAATTTGAGATTGGCCTCCCGGTTAACGGAGTTGGCCCGTTCAAACCGCTCTATTTCCTTGCCTTCCTGCACAAAGGCCTTTACGACCCTGATGCCGGAGAAATTTTCCCTGGCTGTTTCAGTCAGATTGGAAAAGGCCTCCTGCTGTTTTTGTACCCTGGATTGCATGATTTTCATAAAAAATGCAACGGAAATACCCAGCAGCAGCAGCGGAGAGAAGCATGCAGCCGTGAGTTTGAAGCCCGCCGTATTCCACATCATGACAAGTGAAACGACCGGTATTAACAGGCTGTCGATGGCAAAGATGATACCCTGGCCCGTTGCCATGGTAACATTGTTCATGTCGTTGGTGGCATGCGCCATCAGGTCACCCGTCTTGCGGGTGTTGAAATAGTTGACTGAAAGCTTTTGCAGATGCGCATAGAACCGGTTTCGGAAGGAAAGCTCAATGGATCTGGAAACGCCGTACAGCGCATACCGGAAAAGGAATCGGAAAACTGCAATGCCAACGGCGATCAGCGCCACAATGGCAGCATATTCCGCCAGCCTCACCCGTGTAAGATTGCCGCTTTCCAGAAGATCCGTGACATCGCCCAGGATCCTGGGCAGTACCAGCTGCAGAACATCGACACACAGCAGAAAAAGGATACCTATCAGGTATCTGTACCGGTATTTGTACAAAAGGTCTTTAATATATCGCAATCTGTCCATCATATGCCTCATTTCACTTTCTGTACCATGGAAATCATGCCCGAACATTATACCATATTTTATACCACACGGCGGGTTCATATATAACAAATTTATATGTACGAAGGATAATATTTAATTTCACCTCCGAGTCATGTATAATATTTCTTAATAGAAGCTTATTTACCGGGGTACTGTATAATCAGGTGAACCGCAGTGCGCCGATTTGCTTCTAAGCGGTGATGACGGAACCGAGGATGCATTTTGCAGATGGGAGAGCTCTAATGGGTTTGCATAATTACCTTCTAACAGTTCGCAAGTTGAATAATATGGGCCGCTGGTCGACCGATTTCATGCATCAGCGGACTACCGTCAGCGAGCATTCGTTTTTCGTGGCCCAGATCGGGCAGATGATGGCGCTGATAGAGGAGGAAAACGGAAATACGGTCGATTGGAACAGGCTTTTCAGGAAGCTGCTCAATCACGATGTGGTGGAAGCCCTCACGGGTGATATCATCAGCACCGTCAAGCATAAAAACGAGCAGCTCAGAGATATGCTGAACCTTCTTGAAATGGAGGTAGCCGAGGAGAATCTGCTGCTCAGCATGGAGGAACCTTATAAAACCCTGTACAGGGACATCCTGATGGACGGGAAGGACGAAACGCTGGAGGGGAAAATCCTCAAGTGTGCCGATCATATCGATGCAATTATGGAATGCATCGGTGAGGTCAGGCTGAACAACCTGGTGCCGTTTGTGGACAAATATCATTCCATTATGGAAAAGCTTAAGGAATCCGATCTGATCAGCGCCAGATATTTTACCGCTTCAATACTGCCCGAATTGGTAAAGGATTGCAAGGCGTTTGAACACTGTTGACAGTGTTCCGATATAAAATTATTCATATGAGGTGTTGAATGCTAACAAATGTAGAAATTCAGAAAATTATACCGCACAGATACCCATTCCTGCTTGTTGACAGGATCATCGAACTGGAGCCGGGTAAAAGGGCGGTGGGAATTAAAAATGTGACGGCGAACGAACCCTTTTTCCAGGGACATTTCCCGGGATTTCCCATCATGCCCGGCGTATTGATCGTCGAGGCCCTTGCCCAGACGGCGGGTATTGCCGCGAACGCGGAGGCAGCCGGAGGAGACGGCGGTGACGGTGGTCAGAAGCTGGGCGTGTTTGCAAGCATCGATGAAATGAAGTTCAAAAAACAGGTGACACCGGGAGATACGCTGCGGCTGGAGGTTGAAATCCTTTCCTCCAAAATGGGCGTGGTAAAAGCTAAAGTCCGGGCAACGGTAGAGGATAAGGTCGCAGCGGAGGGGGAAATCCGTTTTGCAATGACATCCGTTAAAAAATAGGCTATTTAAGCTAAACGTCGGGCAGCACGAACAGGTCGAAGCAGGCCTCTTGCTGCTGCACAATAAAGGGTGATTCTCCGTAAGGAGAACCACCCTTTTGTCCCACCGGCTATTTTTCAGCTCACGGCAAGCGTCTTTCTGGTTTCCAGGAACAATTCGCCGACTTTGTATATGTCTCCGGCACCCATGGTGATAATAAGGTCTCCGGAGCTTGCATTTTTATCCAGGTATTCTACGATATTTTCAAAACCCTTTATATACAGGGTCTGCTTGCCGTTGCTGCTGATACGGTCCGCCAGTATGCCCGAGTTTACCTCGCCTGTATCCGCTTCACGAGCGGCATAGATATCCGCCACAATGATGAAGTCGGCATCATGGAAAGCGCGTGAAAATTCGTTTATTAAAAATTTGGTACGGGTGTAGGTGTGGGGCTGGAATACACACCAAATACGCGAATGCGCACAGTGCCTTGCGGCTTTCAAGGTGGCTTCCACCTCCGACGGATGGTGGGCGTAATCGTCGACTACCGTAATACCGTCGGTGATTCCCTTCAATTCGAAACGCCTGTGTGTTCCGGAAAATTTCAAAAGGGCTTTTGCTGCTGATGCAAGGCTGCAACCCATCATGCTGCAGGCGGCAATAGCCGCAAGGGAATTGCTTACGTTGTGCAGCCCGGGCACCTTCAGCTTGATTTCACCGACCGGCTTACTGTTATGAAGCAGTGTGTAAGCTGCGCAGCCCAGATCATCAAAGGTGATATCCGCAGCACTCCAGGTAAAATTGCTGTCCGTCAGCCCAAAGGTGGCTTTATTGCAGGAAACCTGCTCCAGTATGGCTGAAGCCGCGGTGTCGTCCCCGCAGGCAAGCAGATAGCCGTCTTGCGGAACGAGCTTTGCAAAGCTGAGAAAGGTATCCTTGACATGCTCAAAATTTTTAAAATAGTCTGCATGATCATACTCTATATTTAAAATAACAGCGAGATATGGGTTGAATTTGAGGAAGCTTCCCGTGTATTCACAGGCTTCTGCAATAAAATAATCGCTGCTGCCGATCCGGGTGGTTCCGCCGATTGCATCCAGTTCGCCTCCGATATGTATGGTGGGGTCCAATCCCTCTTCCAGCATGATCATGGAAATCATCGAGGTGGTCGTGGTTTTGCCGTGGGTGCCGGATACTGCGATGCTCCCGGGATATCCCTTCATCAGCTCACCGAGCAGTGTAGCCCTGTCAATGCAGGGGATGCCTGCCTGAATGGCTGCGGCAAGCTCAGGATTTGTCCGGTTTACGGCTGCCGTATATACCAAAAGATCTGCACCGGTGACGTTTTCCGCCTCATGCCCGATTGTGATTTTTACACCCAATTTCTCCAGTTTTTGCGTGATGGCGGAAGCCTTCATATCCGATCCGGTTATGATGTAGCCCTGACTGGCAAGGATTTCTGCAAGCCCGCTCATGCTGATGCCGCCTATACCGGTGAAATGAATCCTTTTTATATCTTTCGCGCTTAAAAGGCTGTTAATCTGCAAGTCCCAACACTCCTCAACATATTTTTGCAAACATATAAATCATACATTATTTCTCTGCAAAAGTAAAATAGCCGTCATATCCGTATTGTATTATTATATGCCGGATAGTATACGTAGAATCATCCTATTTATATATGCCTGCAAGCTGCCGATCATTTCAGACTGAAATGCGTGTCCAAAATTGATCCGGCAGGCATGTCACCTGTATTATTGCCCCATTATGTGAAAAGGATGACTTTTCCTATGATATTGCCCTGGCAGATACCAGATTATACTAAATAAATACGAACAATTATTTAAAAAAACACTAAAATATTCGTGATTGCTGTGATATAATGAAGGACAGGAATACCCTTTCAATCAGCAACAATAATTTAAAGAAAACGAGTGGTGTTTTATGGATAAGCTGCAAAGAAATGAGAGAATATCCGCCTTGCAAAGAATACTGTGCGATTCCCCGGGAAAAGTTTTCACCCTCGGAAGCTTCGCAGAGCAGCTTGGATGTGCGAAAACCTCCGTAAGTGAAGATATTGATATAATCCGGAGCTCCCTGGAGAAGTCCGGTATGGGCACAATCGAAACCATACCCGGCGCTTCAGGCGGCGTGCGTTATCTGCCTCTTACCTCGGCTGAGGCTGCATTGAAGCTGGCTGAGAGCCTTTGTACGGAATTGGCCAGAAAAGACAGGATATTGCCCGGAGGCTATCTCTATATGCTGGATATCATTTATGACCCGGAGCGCGTATCCGATATTGGAAGGGTATTTGCAAGCTGTTTCTACAATAAAAATATTGATTATGTCATTACTGTGGAGACAAAAGGCATACCACTGGCCTTTATCACCGCCAAATACCTGAATGTGCCACTGGTCATCGTAAGGCATTACAATGTGGCTACGGACGGCGCTTCGGTCAATATCAACTATGTATCGGGCTCCTCCAAAAAGATCCAATCCATGGTACTGTCACTTCGTGCACTAAAACGCAATTCAAGGCTGCTTTTCATAGATGATTTCATGAAGGGCGGAGGTACGGCCAGAGGGATATTGGACCTTGCCCGGGAGTTCGAATGTGAGGTGGCCGGAATCGGAGTCCTGATACAGACTGCCGAACCCTCCCGCAAGCTTGTGGAGAACGGGTTTTCGCTGCTGACACTGCAGCGCGTAGACGATGAAAACGGCGTGACCCGTATCAGCCCAAGCCGGATGGATATTCTGCTGCAGCAGCAGGGCAACAACAATGTTGATAAATTGTAAGAAAAAAGAAGGAAAAAGATATTTTATATAGAATATATATTGTACATTAAATTACGGAAGGTGGTAGCAGATCATGGAAATAACAGATGTCCGCATCAGAAAGATAGACGTTGAGGGAAAGATGAAAGCGGTCGTATCTGTAACCTTTGACAATGAATTTGTTGTTCATGATATCAAGGTCATAGAGAGCCAGAGCGGCCTGTTCATTGCAATGCCCAGCAGAAAAACGCCCGATGGGGAGTTCAAGGATATTGCACACCCGATAAATGCTGTCACACGAGATAAAATTCAGAAAGCCATACTTGACAAATATGTATCCACGACAACCTCTGAAGAATAGACATCAAAAGGCACTTTGCAAAGAAGTGTCTTTTATTTTACCTTTTTTGGAGGAAATCACTGTTGAAAAAACCTATAAAAAGTGAGAAAATAAAGGCTGATGCTTGTAAAGGAGATTTCAAATGATACAGGTAACAGCTCTTATCCTTGCCGCAGGTGAGGGCAAACGGATGAAATCCGATAAAGCTAAAGTGATGCACAGCCTTTGCGGCAAGGCAATGATAGAATGGGTCTATGAAGCGGCCCGCGGTGCCGGCATAGAAAAATGTGCGGTCATTGTTGGTCACAAGGCAGAACAGATCGTGGACTACATGGGGGACAGAGTTGAATATGTACTGCAGGAGCAGCAACTCGGTACAGGACATGCCGTACAGAAAGCCCATCGATATTATGAAAAAGGCGAAGGGCTGATTCTTGTATTATACGGTGATACACCTCTCATTTCCTCACACACCTTAACCAGTGCAATTGAATACATGATAAACGGGGATTACAAAGCGGTTGTCATATCGGCGGAATTGCAGGACCCATTCGGATACGGGCGTATTGTGCGGGATGAGGCGGGTAATTTTTCACGGATTGTTGAACAGCGTGATGCCAGTGAAAGTGAAAGGGACATCAGAGAAATCAATTCCGGCATGTATGTTTTTTCATCGACGGAGCTGGCACAGGCATTGAAATGTTTAACCAACAATAACGACCAGCGGGAGTACTATCTGACGGATACGCTTGAGCTCATGCTGGCGGGTGGGCACAAGATCGGAATATACAAGGCTGCGGACAGCAATGAAGTGCTTGGCGTCAATGATATGACGCAGCTGCAGCAGGTGGAGGCAATACTAAAAAGAAGGATTGGCGGTAACTGAGTGAGTGACGGTGATCTGGCGGAGCTGTGTGATTGGGCCTGATAGATCATTAAAGGCTGCCGTAACAAGGGGGACCAGGCGTGTATAACAGGTTTGCCGCTGCAATGCTGTTAAAACAGCCCGGATATGCAAGTAGGTCCTGGAACCCGTATAGTTGAAGGAAATAAAATAAAAGATATTTACAACAACAAAAGGAGCAGAAAAATGAATTTGCACGGTAAGGATATCAAAATATTTTCCGGGAATTCCAACCGGGCTTTAGCTGAAGAAATCGCGGAGAAGATTGGTTTGCCTCTAGGGGTTGCTACTGTTGGGAAATTCAGTGATGGTGAATCTGCCATAAATATCGGAGAGGTTGTCAGAGGTTCCGATGTTTTTGTGATTCAATCGACCTGTACACCGGTTAATGACAATCTGATCGAACTCCTGATTATGATAGATGCGCTCAAAAGGGCATCGGCAGGCAGGATAACCGCTGTCATGCCTTATTTTGGTTATGCGCGGCAGGACAGGAAGGCCAGGGCAAGAGACCCTATTTCGGCCAAGCTTGTAGCGAACCTGATTACCATCGCGGGCGCGGACAGGGTGCTGACGATGGATCTACATACGCCGCAGCTTCAGGGCTTTTTTGATATACCGGTGGATCATCTGCTGGGTGTGCCCGTCCTGGCCGGCTATTTCAGTGAAAAATTCGACAGGTTTGACGATGTGGTGGCAGTATCGCCGGATGTGGGCAGTGTTACCCGCACGAGAAAATTTGCAGAACGTCTGGATATACCGATCGCCATTGTAGACAAGAGAAGGCCAAAGGCAAATGTCAGTGAAATCATGAATGTTGTCGGTGATGTTGTTAATAAAAAGGTAATTCTGATTGATGACCTCCTTGACACCGGAGGGACCATTGTTAACGGAGCCAATGCCCTGCTGGAGATGGGCGCAAAGGAAGTATTCGCCTGCTGTACCCACGGAGTGCTTTCCGGACCGGCCTGCGAAAGGATCGAGAAGTCCAGTATCAAAGAGCTGGTAACACTCAATACTATTCCGCTGCCGAAGGACAAGCCTGTTGAGAAAATTACAGCCCTGTCCGTAGCGGCGATTTTTGCGGAAGCCATCGAAAGAATTTACGGCGATATTTCCATCAGCACGCTCTTTACGCAAAAGGATTAGAAATTGGACAGGCTCTGGTTCGGGGGTGCGGCTTTGGACAAATTGACCGTAATTGTCGGTCTGGGAAACCCGGGAAATAAATATGAAAATACAAGGCATAATGTTGGCTTTATTGCCATCGACCTGCTTGCGAAGAAATTCGGGATAAAGGTTGACCGTCTCAGACATAAGGCACTCATCGGGGACGGCGGTATAAACGGTGAAAGGGTTCTGCTTGTAAAGCCGCAGACCTTTATGAACCTGAGCGGAGAAAGTGTACGTGATATTGCAGAATGGTACAAGCTCCCGATGGAAAACATAATAGTGATATACGACGATGTGGACCTTCCTGTGGGGACCGTAAGAATAAGACCCAGGGGAAGTTCCGGTACGCATAACGGAATGAGGTCAATTATTTACCAGCTCCAGTCCGATGATTTCCCCCGGATACGGATCGGCATCGGTAAGGCGCCGGAGGGATGGGATCTGGCGGATTATGTGCTGGGCAGGTACAGCGGCGAAGAAGCGGAGGTAATCCGTGCCAGCATTGAAAGAGCTGCCGATGCTGCCGCTTCGATTGTTACCGGGGGGGTCGCCGCTGCGATGAATGCATACAATGGCGAACGCTGACGGTATTAAGCACTGAATTTTGAAAGGTTTTATGAACAATTTTATCAACCCGCTTTTGGAAATAGAAGAATACAGGCAGGCCTTGTCTTCGGCGAGAGGGTATACAAGGCCTGTAAACATCGTAGGGCCCTCTGAATCTCAAAAGGCTCATTTTTGCTATGCTCTTTGCAGCCATTCCGGTCAAAAGGGCATTTATGTTGCATTTAATGAAATGCAGGCACGGAAGCTGTTTGAGGATTTCACCTTTTTTATGGGTGAAGAGGTGCTTTTCTATCCTACAAAGGAAATCATGCTGTACGATGTGGAGGCCAAGAGCAATGAAGCGGTTTACCAGAGGCTCATGGTGCTTGACAGGATATTGCGCGGGGAATTTAAACTGATTGTAACATCCGTAGAGGCTCTTTCACATAAGCTGGTAC
>JAEZMC010000224.1 GCA_023435805.1 Bacillota bacterium
TCAAGCCGATTGAACAGGAAATAAAGGAAGTTGACGGGTTTGAGGTATGCTTCTCCAAGCTTGGAGATTCAGTAATATACGAAACGATGAAAAAATACTGCAAACATGCCGCCTGTCCGGTGCCTTCAGCAATTATCAAAGGGGTGGAAGTGGCGTGCGGGTTGGCTTTGCCGAAGGATGTTGAAATAAAAATAGCTAAAACATAGGGTGCTTCAGCGACATTTTGCTGTATTTCAATTTTGTGTGATACCATGAATATTAATAAATACCAAACCCCATCAATCTTATGGATAAGATCTATGGGGTTTTTATTTTATATAAATGCGGCCTGGTAATGCAAAAAAGCAAAATGAGTTTACAGCAGTACCAGAAAAGCTTCATGCGTTTAAATGGACTGGAAGATCAATCAAATGGCGGAAGTAATATGAAAAAAATCTATTGTAGACCAGCATAATATGGTATACAATGTCAGGGAGTTATATATATCATATAAAGGCATGTCACCGTATATTTAAAGGGGAGACAATATGTTTAAGGTCTTTCTTGTCGAGGACGAGATCGTGGTGCGCGAAGGCATACGCAAGAACATTCAGTGGGAGGCGTATGGCTTTCTTTATTCCGGCGACGCTCCGGACGGAGAACTTGCCCTGCCCTTGATTCGCCAGATACAACCTGATCTTCTGATTACGGATATCAAAATGCCGTTCATGGACGGACTTGCGCTGATAGAGCTGGTTCGCAGGGAGCTGCCGAGGACAAAAATCACCATTATCAGCGGACACGACGATTTCTCCTATGCGCAGCAGGCGATCCGCATGGGTGTGGAGCAATACCTGCTGAAGCCGATCGTGAAGGGAAAGATGGTAGAGATCCTGATTGAGCTGCACAAGAAAATGGAAGCCGAACAACAGCAGCAGGAATACCTGGCGAGGTTCCAGCGGGAAGTCCAGGAATATGAAACATTTGCGCGCAGAAGGTTTTTCGAGCAAATCGTCACCGGCGGCATGAGCGTATTGGAAATCTCTGAAACCGCGAAGTCGCTGGACATTGATGTCAACGCCCCATTCTATAATATCGTGCTTTTTTCGCTGAGCAGCGCCGGATACGACGGAAGCGCACCGGAGAGCTATACGGAAGCGCTCGCGCTGATACAGGAGAAGATCAGGCAGTTTATCACAGGCCATCCGGAACTGATTTTATTCATATGGAACGTCACGACCTACGCTGTTTTGGTAAAAGGCGGGCCGGATGATATCGTATTGTGGACCGACGATTGTATCAAGAACATCCGGAACTGCTGTGCCATGGCCGAACGTGAGGTAAACTGGCACATCGCATGCGGCACTCCGGTTTCGCGGCTTGGTGCCATTCCAGCTTGCTTTGAGGAAGCTAGCCGCGTTTTGTCCTACCGTTATCTTTGCCCGGAAGAGCACATCCTGTCTGAAGCGAGCATCCGGGATTTCAGAAAAAAGGACGGCCTGGAAATTGACAGGCATAGTAAGGAAATCGATCAGAAGCACATCCGTAACTTTTTAAGCAACGGAGCAAAAGAAGAAATCGACCATTTTATCGATCAGCTGCTGCAAAGCGCTGAAGGGGAAGCCTTTTCCCTGCCATTGTTCTGCAGGTATCTGACTATGACGGTTTACTTTGCGGCGGCGGAGTACCTGGATTCGATCGGGTGCCGTACGGAAAGCTTTTGGTCATTGGAGCTCCGTCCGAATGACAGCGTATCGACGCCTGAGGAAGCGCGGCAGTACATGCGTCAGATCATAGGGCAGGCGATCGACCTGCGTGACCACGAAAGCAGGAAGCAGCAGCGTGAGCTGCTGAACCAGGCAATCGAGTTCATCGACAAGCATTATAAGGAGGAGTCGATTTCACTCGACAGGGTGGCCCAAAAAGTGAACATCAGCCCAAACTACTTTTCGGCGATATTCAGCCAGGAAGTCGGGCTGACCTTCATAGAATACCTCACCGGTAAACGCATCGACGAGGCGAAGCACATGCTCCGCCAAACGGACAAGCGTTCAGGCGAGATAGCATTCGCAGTCGGGTACAAGGACCCGCATTAATTCAGCTTCGTGTTCAGGAAAGTTACGGGCTGCTCGCCCAGTGAATATCGCAGAGGTGACAGGCAGTGAGAATAAATCTGCGGCGGAAATCAAAAAACGGGAAAATGACCATGCAGAGCAAACTCTGGAATATAATCCTGATCGTATCGTTTCCGCTGATGGTTGTCATCATCGTAATCGCATTCCTCGGGATCGGGTATGTGCTGCAGTATAACGCGATACTGAACAACGTCACGACGGCATCGGACTTCAACAGGAACTTCAAGGACGACGTCGATCTGAAAATGTACTACTTCGTAATTGAAAGCCAGTATTCCGAAGGCCTGCCCCGCAAGGAGGTGCAGTCTGCAGAACTGATCGCGCGTAAGCTGATCGATACGACGACGGAAAAGGACAGTCTCCGCGCTATCAGCAGTGTGCTGAACCTGTGCCATAACCTGGGGGACAAGATCAATCAGATCGCTGAAACCAAGGAATACAATTCCCGCGAGGACCAACTGGAAAACAACATCTATATCCTGACGGATCTGATTCAGGAGTACATGTACACCTACCTTTATTACGAGGCGGTGCATCTGGATGCGCTGCAGACGACCATGATCCGGAACATGATCGTATTGACGAGCGTAGTTGTCGTTTTGTCTCTGGTGCTGCTGTATTTTCTTATCACCAAGTCCAGAAATCTAAGCCGAAGGATCGTTGATCCGATCGACAGGATATGCGAGCGCCTGGAAGCGATCGGCAAGGGCAGCCTGCTGGTGTGCGAACCGATTCAGGCCGATGTGGAGGAAGTGCAGCTTCTTTCTGATGGCATAGAGAGCATGGTCGGGCATCTGAAACGGCAGATCGATAGGAACAACGAGCAGGAGAAGCAGCGCCGGCGGACTGAATTGGCGTTGCTGCAGGCGCAGATCAATCCGCATTTTCTTTACAATACTCTTGACACCATTATCTGGCTGATTGAGTCCGGGGAGATCAACGAAGCGGTCACGATGGTCAGCAGCCTGTCAAATTATTTCCGCTTTTCCTTGAGCCGCGGCAAGAACGTTATTACGCTTGCGGAGGAAGAACAGCACATTCGAAGCTACCTGGAAATCCAGCAGATGCGTTATCGGGATCTGATGGAATACGAAATTGACATTCCTGATCAGCTGAAATACTTCATCCTTCCCAAGCTTACCCTGCAACCGCTGGTGGAAAACGCTCTGTATCACGGAATTAAAGGCAGACGCCGCAAAGGCTTTATCCGCGTGAGCGGCAGAACGCAGGACGAACACATGATTCTGGAGGTAGCGGACGATGGCGCAGGCATGACGGAGGAACGCCTGGACGAGGTGCGGGCGTCACTGGCGAAAGGCAGGCATGAAGGATTTGGGCTGAGGACGGTGCATCAGAGGATTCAGATTCTGTTCGGTGCGGAATATGGTTTAGCCGTGGAAAGCGCACCGGATATCGGTACAAGGATCGTCCTGACGATTCCCATGCAGACGGTCGAGGAGTCAAGTGGTTAAATTGGGTAGGGGGTGGAGAAATGATGAAAAGAATGCTTGCTGCAGCCGCCTGTCTTGCTGTTTTTCTTTGTGGTTGTTCAAAAGAAGTGCAGCCCGCGGCTGATGCAGCCAGGGATAAACCGATTGTGGTCGGGTTTTCGCAGGTCGGCGCGGAATCGGAGTGGCGGGTGGCCAATACCGAGAGCGTTAAAGCCGCGCTGAGCGAAGAAAACGGATACGATTTGATATTTGACGATGCCCGGCAGGAGCAGGAAAATCAGATCCGGGCGATCCGCCCGTTTATTCAGCGGGACGTAGACTATATTGTGTTTTCTCCAAAGGTTAAAACGGGTTGGAAGACGGTTCTGCAGGAGGCCAAGGAGGCCGCCATTCCTGTCATTATGATTGACCGCGATATCGAAGATGAAGACAAAGGCCTTCTTACGGCGTATATCGGCTCGGACTTCCGAAATGAAGGCGAGAAAGCCGTCCAGTGGCTGGAGAATCTGTTGGAAAAGCAGGGGAGAAAGTCAGAGGCCATCCGGATCGTCGATATACAGGGAACGATTGGCTCTACAGCACAGATTGGCCGGACTGACGCACTGGAGCAGGCGATTGCACGACATTCCAACTGGGAAATGGTTGCGCAGGAATGCGGTGATTTCACACGGGCCAAGACTTACGAAGTCATGAACCATATATTAAAGCGGACAAAGGACATCGACGTCATTTACTGCGAGAACGACGGTGAGGCGCTTGGTGCGATCGACGCAATGGAAGAGGAAGGACTGAAATGTAATGCTGGCGATGGCGTAATAGTCATCTCGTTTGATGCGACAAAGCTTGCACTTGAATACTGCCTGGACGGGAAAATCGGGCTGGATGTGGATTGCAACCCACTGCAGGGACCCTACATCGACGGGATAATCAAGCGGTTGGAACGCGGCGAGTCAATCGAGCGGGAAAAATATATCGAGGAGACCCAGTTCGACTGCTTCACCATCACTCAGAAAATGATTGACGGCAGGACATACTGAAAGGATGATATGCCGCCGGCCTGGTATGCTTCCCCTTCTGCTGGCGGGGTTGTTTTTTTACTGTGTATGGTTGAAAAATTACGATGGATACCGTTGAGTCACAGACCGGTATTCCATTGTTCGCTTTCTTATTCAGGTAGTTCAAATTCTTATGCGGTTCTTTTGAAGGTATTGTTTCCCATTTTTTAGATATGATATAAAAATCATAGAAGATATATCTTCAAAAGAATATATTTTGAG
>JAEZMC010000258.1 GCA_023435805.1 Bacillota bacterium
AAACCATAATAAAGCCTGCGACCATGAAAATTTCGCCGTGGGCGAAGTTGATCAGCCTGAGTATTCCGTACACCATCGTATACCCTATGGCGATAAGAGCATACTGACCGCCGACTGATATGCCGGCCAGTATATACGGCAGATTGGCGTTAAATAAATCCATAATGGAACCTCCGTTTGCGACTGTCCCGAAACGAGTTCCTGCTGAGAAAATTACGGCTGCTCATTTCCGGGGCAGCCTATTTTTTCGGTCAAACAGGATAAACAGAACGTGGCGGGGAGATAAGCCCCCGCCACACATTGCCGGGATTTATGATAATTGCTGCAGTCTGTTATTTGACACCCTGTATGGCAACGAACTTCCAGCTGCCATCAGCGGTGTTTACACTCTTGATATAAGCAACGTCACGGATTGCATCACCGATTTCATTGAAAGCGATATTGCCGGTGACACCGCTGTATTTCACATCCCACAGTGCCTTGTTGATCGCCTGTGAGTCGCTGCTTCCTGCAGCCTTGATAGCCTCAATCGCCGTCATATAGGCGTCATAGCCCAGAGCGGAGACTGCTGCTACGATGTCATTGCCGCCATTGTTGGCAAGCTTGGTGGAATCGGCCTTCAACCATTCCTTGAAGCCTTTTACAAAAGATGAACCGGCGGCGGAAGTGTCGCCTTCATCAAAGAAGGTGGAGACGGAGATGCCGAGGCTGGAGCCTTTGGCTGCATCAAGAATAACGGAGCTATCCCATGTATCTCCCGCCAGCAGAGGGATCTTTACACCCTGGGATACGGCTTGTCCTATGATGAGAGAAGCAGCTTCAGTAGAGGTTGGGGCAAAGATGACATCGGCGTTTGACTTGACAGCGGTGGTGAGGAATGCGGTGAAGTCACTGTTTCCTTCCTGGAAAGACTCCTCTACCACAGTACCGCCGAGTGCTTCAAAGGCTTTCTTGAAGTAGTTGCCCAGGCCTACGGAATAATCGTCACCCAGCTTGGTCAGTATGTATGCGGTCTTTGCTTTATATTCATCTATGGCGAAGTTTGCCAGTACAGTTCCCTGGAAGGGATCAAGGTAGCATACCCTGAAATAATGCGTATTGCCTTCCGTAACCTGCGGGTTTGTGCAGGATACGCCGATGACGGGTATTTTGGCATTCGCAAAAACGTCGCTGGCAGCAATGGACACACCCGAGCCATAAGAGCCGAGAACGACGGAGCACTTCGCGCTGACCAATGTAGCAGCCGCCGAGGGGGCTTTGTCTGTGGAAGATTCGTTATCTACAATCTCCAGCTGAATGTTGTATGTTTTGCCGCCGATTTCAACTGTATTGACAACAGAGTTGGCATACTCAATACCAAGGACCTCCTGCTTTCCGCCGGCGCCATTGTCACCGGAAGAAGGCTCAAATACACCGATTTTAATAACATTGGATCCGGATTTTGCCGAGCCGTTACCGCATCCGGCAACCACTGCGACCATCAGGCACAGGATTAGTGTAATTGCTGCAACTCTTTTCATGCTTGACTCCCCCTATAATATAATTAAGTAATTAACAGAAATGTCCGCAGTGCGCGGACACTTGTTTTTATAATTATACTACAAGTGGTAATAAAATTCAATTAAAATTATGGTTTGTATAGCCCTTGTATTTATGCCTGAATTACCCTGCTTTACCTTGATTTCCCTTAATTTCCCTGCCTCTATACCCGTATCATGCTTCTGTTTCTGTTTCCTTTAAAAGAGATTACCTTTCCGGGAACGCCAACTACGATTGCATGGTCGGGAACACTTTTTGTCTCGACACAGTTTGCGCCGATAGCGACATTATTACCAACGGTGACCTTTCCGATCACTTTCGCGCCGGCGCCGATGTAAACGTCATCACCGATCGTTGGTACTCCGTTGTTTTCGAAACCGATGGTTATGCCCTGGCTGATGTTGACGTTATTGCCGATCACCGCGCCGGGATGGATGACAATATTGCCGAAATGCCCTATATAGAAGCCGTAACCTATTTTTGTAAAGTACGGGATCTGTATGCCGAATTTATACTCATAATGCTTCAAAATAATTCTGCACAGAATATATAACGGTCTGTATAACGTATGAAAGCCGGTTGTTTTCAGGTAGCTGCAGAGCCGCATATAAAAACAGTAAATAAAGCCCGGTGTAAAAAACAGGATGGACATCCGGTCAACACCGTACTTTCGATATCGTTCGTAATCCGAACGGATGTATCTTTTCAATTCTTCAAATGTCATGCCTTTCACCCCGAACTGGACGGAAAATCGGCATTTGAGATATTAATTATCATTATGCTCGTCCTTACCCGGTTATGCATGACATCCTGCGGCTTTTCATTTAACGCTCTGGTAGTACCGGAGGGCTGTCCTATTACCGCATGTAAATGTCAATGGTGCCCAGGCTGTATCTTCCGTCCGTTCGCCGCCCTGAAATGCCCAGGTCGATTCCAGGTTTCTTGGTAGCGGGATCAAGGATCGCAATATTCAAGGTGTAAGTGCCTTTCGGTAATTTCTCCGGAATGTCCAGCACAGGCTTCAGCTTAATCTCACCGGGAAGCCAGGTGGTGATGTCCTCCTGTGTGATCGCACTGTGTACGATATTTCCCTTGGAATCCGACAGCGACAGCTCCAACGGCCATTTATAGTAGAAGGGAGCGACGCCCTTGTTTTCAATGACCATATCAACCATTAGACCTGAGCCGGCAGCCAGCGAATTGAGGTGGCCAACCGATTTTACAACAAATCTGTACCCCATCAATTTGGAAACCTGGTTGAGATTTTCCAGAAGGTTGCCGCTTAACGTATGGGGAAAAGGGAAGGATGGCCCGAGCCAGCTGACGTGGGTGTCACGCAGTGCTTTCAGAGTTTGGTCGATCCGGTCGTCTTGTATGTACCGCAGCCCGGGGTAATTGGCAAACTCTCCACCCGAAGGTGCGGTTTTCCAGAAATCCGGCATTTTAGGATGGCTTTCCTTGGTAAAATAGTCGGTATAGCCGTTATTGATGTAATCAAGAAACAAGTTGTAGGTTTGGTTCGTATCGCCGAAGGAATCGTTGAAAAGTCCCATGTTATTTGTTTTTGCAATGTTGAATGGACGGCGCATCAAAAGAAATTTGTTTTTAAATGCTTTTGTATAATGGGAAACATATTGGTCGGTGACGGCAATTCCCGGGAATGCTATGGTCATGTCCCTTCCATGCCAGGTGTGGAATTCGCCCCAGTGCCCGACACTGCCTATCGCGATAAACGGAATGAGATTGTTTTTATCGTAGCGTGCGGCCAATGCATTGATCAGCTTCTCGTGACCGGCAATCAGAACCGGATTGCTGTAATTGGGACTGAAACCTTTCCCGTATGCATTGTCATACCAGGTCCCGTCTCCCTTGATTTCATCGTATAGCCATTTTGGAATGTCCATATGGGTTTGTGAATCCGGATAATCCATGTTGATTCTTAATACGATCTGCACACCTTTTTTTTGCCAGTATGCAAATTGATTTTCTTTTTCCAGAAAATTGAAATCATACTTGCCTTTCTCAGGTTCCAGCCTTGCCCAGGATATATTGATGTAGGCCAGTCTGTGGGGAAATGGGTACGGACCGCCGCTGGCCCAAGGCACCCAGCCCATATAGGGATTGTTTAATACGTCGTCGGTTTCTTCCGGATAGTAAACAACCGGAAGCTTTATGGAGGCATTGCTATTCGTTAAACCAGTTGAATACATGATTAAGACAGATAGCATTACGATTACCAGATATTTTATATTCGTTATTTTCATTCCTATCACCTCTATTCATTGCTGCATTGACTACTGGCAGCCGTTCCTCACGTGGGCGGCGTAATGGTTTGTTTTGAAGGCTTTGAGTGGAAAGCCTTTCTGGATATAATCATAAGCATGATGTGTAATACACCAAATACCGGAATCAGGAGTATCCCGAAGGTGTGAACGTCATACAGGGCGTTTACGAAATCCGGCGAAGTAAAAATCCGGAGCCCGATCAAAACACCGGACAGGAGCTGCTTCAGTAACAGGGCGATGAATAATATGAGCTGGAGCTTTGCGGCAACGGCGAAATACCGTTTGCGTTTGAAATCCATGCTGTTGACAAGTATCATGGCTTTATAGGAATGCATGGTCTGAAGCCTTTTGTGCAAAAATGCCAGGACGATGGACGGTGCGATGACAATCAGTATGCCGGAATAAAAATGCAATGTCCGGATGGCATAGCCCGGGATCCAGCCGTAATTCATGGAAATCCCTGAGATAATACTGAAAATGACAAATGCAGCGATACTCATATGAATTTTTGAAAAATTGGATTTCGGTAAAATGCTCATAATTCGTCTCTCTTTCTTACTATATTGTTACGGTGCAAGTGTACCCACGACAGGCACATCATCGAGCTTTGCTTTTCCATGAGGTGAACGCTTCAGCTCGTTCGTCAGGTCCCTTCCTGCTTCAAACCTCCTGTTGTGAATGCCACCCTTCCATTCGGGGACATTGGTTACGTCATATACCTTCCCGTCGACAGCTACATATGCCGGATTGCCGTTTTTACCGTCATATTTTGCCAGCTCCTCCAACGTAAAGGTTTTCTGTTCCTGCTCTTTACTCGGCTGCTCCACGGAGGCGGTAGACGCCTGCTCTTTACTCGGCTGCTCAACGGAGGCGGTAGACGCCCGCTCTTTACTCGGCTGCTCCACGGAGGCGGTTGACTACTGCTCTTTGCCCGGCTGCTCCACGGAGGCGGTTGACTCCTGCTC
>JAEZMC010000291.1 GCA_023435805.1 Bacillota bacterium
CCGATGGAGATTGCCTTTTCAGACATGGCCTCAGGCGCGCTTGCTACAAAAGGAAGCTGCGGAACGCTGATGCCAAGCTGTGCCGCCATGGCCGTCCACAGATTGGCGATCCTGCTGTTGTCAACGCAGGATCCCATGTGATATACCAGCGGAAGCCCTGCATTCAGCCCTGATTTTTCTTCCAGCCTCTTGATGAATTTCTTCAAGCCCGGCCCGGCATAGGCATCAACACCTTCTGCCGACAGGAGGCCTGCTTTTGCAAAAGCACCTGCCGCACATCCCGTCGATACGAGGAACACGTCGTTTTTAGCCAGCTCCTTCGCAATCTCGACAGTAGAATTGTCATGAATCACCTTCTGGTTATTGCAGCCCGCAAAGGCGCAGACACCTTTTATCTCGCCTGCTGCTATGGCATCGTTCAATACACTGATGGGTGATTCCGGATTGATTTTGGCAAACAGCTCCATCATAGCCTCAAAGCTGAATCCGCCTATGACCTGTTTTTTGAATTTCGGTATCTTCACGAGCTCCGGCTTCCTGTTTTTATAGCATTCGATGGCATGGCGCACGATTTTTTTTGCATCCTCCATGGCCGTCGTTTCGTTGAATTGGATATGATAGGAACCCGGCACCTTTGAAATATTGGAAGTGGACACAAGGTGCGTGTGGAAACAGTTGCACATGTCCTTGACGCCGGGTGAGATGCACTGCACATCCATGATCATGGTGTCCAGCACGCCGGTCATAATGGCAAGCTCCTGCGAACCGAAGTTGGTGGCTGTCGGGACGCCTTCACGCATCAGAACCTCATTACCCGTACAGCAGATGCCCACCAGATTGATTCCCTTTGCTCCGGCTGCCTTCGCTTCATTCTCCAGTTCCCTTGCCGCATATACCACCATCTGTGAAAGCAGCGGATTATGGCCGTGGACGGCTATATTTACCTGCTCGGCATCCAGAACACCCAGGTTTGCTTCCGTAATCACAGGGGTGGGAGTCCCGAACAAAATGTCGGTGATATCCGTCGCCAGGCTCATTCCCACAAAGTCGGACAGTGCGGCGCGCAAACCTCCGAATATGATATTGACCGGATCCGCATCCGTCCCCATATGTGTCTGATGAAGCAGCTGCGCGATGGAACGGTCAATGGCTGTAGGCGCAATGGTAGTCTGCTTGAATTTCTGTTGTCTTTCTTCATCTATATTGGTAGTAAGCCAGGTACAGGGTTCCGAATCGTACTTGCCGAAATCCTCCAGCGCTTTAATGGCCACATCCCTTGCGATATCATTGATCTCTCTTCCCTCAGTCTGGACGCCTACTTTCCGGGCTACTTTCATCAGCTTGTTTTTATCGGTGATCCTGTAGTCCGGTGCATGCCCTTCAGCAGTATGCAGCAGTGTGTAGGCAATTTCCCTTCCATGGTCGGAATGGGCGGAGGCTCCGCCTGCAATATACCTGACAAGGTTTCTGGCCACAATGGTATAGGCGGAGGCTCCGCATATTCCCTTGTCCTGCCCGGGTTTTGACGGAATAATCCTGCAGGGTCCCTGAATACAAATTCTGCAGCATACACCCGTATTGCCGAATTTGCATTGCGGCTGCTGCGCTTTGTACCTGTCAAAAGCTGTCTGTATTTTGCTCGCTGCTGCAGCTTCCAGCATCTCCAACGCTGCCGGATCGATAGTCCTTCTATCGTTTTGTTGTGTAGACATCACTTTACCCCCATTTTTATTATGTTCAAGTCCTTTTTGAACGTATTTTCAATTCATAACCAATTGCTTCAATATTCCTTCTATTTCTGCATTGTCCAATGCTCTGTTGTCCTCCCGGACAGCTCCCATTGACTTTTCACTGATGCCCTCGTCATAATGGACCATGCCCATCAGTTCCTGCTCACTGAAGTTCATTCTGATAAAGGCCTCTTCCTTTTCATTTCTCACCTTGTTGGCTATGAACCGGATGGCCTGCACCGACAATTCCCCCGCCAGCTTCTCCACGACTCTGGCCGTCTGTACGCTGGACCTGCCCGGTTCGGTTACAATCAGCATCATATCGACGCCCTGGGACGTGCCGCGGGTTAAATGCTCAATTCCCGCACCCATATCAAGAATAACCACATCCCTTGTGTCCAGCAGAAGCGAATTGACAAGCGCCCGCAGAAAATTATTCTCACGGCAGTAGCAGGCAGATCCGCCCTGCTTGATACCACCCATGCGCAGGAACTTTATACCGTTCACATGGATGCAGAATTTATCGGCAATATCGCTGACCAACGGATTAAGCCTGTAAAATGCCCCGTCTCCGGCTGTTTCCCCGATCAGCTCCTCCATTTCAATCACCGGTTTGATCCGGCTCAGTTCCAATTCATCAATACCGAGGCTCAGTCCCAGACTGCTGTCGGGATCAGCATCCACTGCATATACGTTATAGCCTCTTCCGGCAAACAGCTTTGCCAGATTGGCAGATATGGTGGTTTTGCCGACGCCGCCCTTTCCCGATACCGCTATTTTCATCCTTGTCACCTTCCATTCGGTTACAGGCTTACACAGTAAGTGCACCGGCCTGTTTCAACCGCATTAATTCGTAAACACCAAAACTTCCTGCGAATACGATATCCTCGGCCGGAAGATAATATTCAACCGAATCATCGAATAATATCGTTCCCGAAGCGGGAATGTCGTCCTCGCCCTCCCACAGGACATACGTAACGGGTATCCTCGGCAGAATATCCACCGTAACGCTTGCGTGCCCGTATTGGGCTTTCACCCCGCCGAGCCCCGCCGAAGCCGCGTAAAAATCCTCAAAACAATGTCCGAAGGTTTTAATCAACGGTGTTACAGCTCTCTTGTAAAAAACAGGGTAGTATATGGCCGCTCCGTTTTTTAAATCTCTGAAGGATATG
>JAEZMC010000324.1 GCA_023435805.1 Bacillota bacterium
GACTGATCCTGACGGCCAAGGATGCAGACGGATCTTCTCTGTTCAGGGAGGACATCTATGCTCTGCTCTGCAGGCATGAATCAAAGTACTATCAAGGGCTTGAGAAACATATCGGAAGGCATTTCGACATGCTGGGCATATAGTATGTAATGTGTTAAAATATTTAATAGCATCACAGGTTCACTAACCGGAGGTGACTTTACATGCAGGTTATCATAAAGGAAAACCCGGAGGAGCTCGGCAGGGCAGCGGCGAAATACTGCTCCGGCGTATTGAAAAAAGCGATTGAGGAAAATGGAACAGCAAGGCTGATACTATCGACAGGCGCATCACAGTTTGACACGATTAAGGCGCTCGTTCAGGAGGACGTTGATTGGAGCTGTGTGGAAATGTTCCACCTCGATGAATACATCGATATGCCGGAGACACATCCTGCCAGCTTCAGAAGATATTTAAAGGAACGCTTTGCAGGACTGGTTCATTTGAAGAAGGCGCATTATGTAAATGGACAGGGCGATATAAAAGAAAACATTCGCGTGCTTGAGGAAGAGATCAGAAAAGCTCCGATAGACCTGGCTTTAATAGGGATTGGAGAAAACGCCCATATTGCGTTTAATGATCCGCCTGCAGATTTCGATACAAAAAAGGCATTTATTGTGGTGCAGCTGGATGAAAAATGCAGAAACCAACAGTTCAGGGAAGGCTGGTTCAAGAGCCTGGATGAGGTGCCAAAACAGGCATTGTCCATGACTGTGCACCAAATGATGCAAAGCAGGGTCATTGTGTCCTGTGTGCCTTATCAAGTGAAAGCGGAGGCTGTCAGAGATACCCTGGAAAATGAACTCACCAATATGATCCCGGCGACCATGCTGAAGCAGCATGACAATTGGAGCTTGTTTCTGGATAGAGAGTCCGCCTCCTTGCTGAAGCGGCAGGTTTGGGCCTGATCAGCAGAATACCGGATATAAAGGCTGACGCGGGCCATCTGGAGACGGCGGAAATGCGGCTGGAGGTGCTGAGTTTTTTGAGAAAGCGGCTCTAGCGGCGAAGAGTTATTATAAAAGGGTAGCAGATGGAAGAGCAAAATAGCAAAAACAGAATGCTGATTTTGATCAATGTCGTATTGATGACCTTTATGGCAACACTGCAGGGCAGTATTGTAAATGTTGCGCTGCCTTCGATGGCGGAAAGGCTGTCGGTTTCAGGTGAAGCCATAGCATGGGTTGTAACGGCATTTCTTATTGTTGTCACCTCTACAATTCTGATATTCGGCAAGCTGGGCGATGTGCTGGGCAAGACAAAGGTTTTCCTGCTCGGCGTTGCCATGTTTACGTTCGGATCCTTGCTGTGCGGACTTTCCGGCTCCTTTCCTCTTCTCATCGCCGCAAGGGTGGTGCAGGGAATCGGGGCGGCCGGTGCCATGGCGACCAACCAGGGGATTATCGCCCAGACCTTTCCGAAGAACGAAAGAGGGCGGGCACTGGGGATAGCGGGCTCCTTTGTAGCTCTCGGCTCTCTTGTCGGACCTCCTCTCGGCGGATTTCTTGTCAGCTTTGTGAGCTGGAACTTCATATTTTTTATCAACGTCCCAATCGGCGTCGTTGTTTTATTGATGGGAATGAAAATACTTCCTGACGACAGGGCCAGCCAAGAAGGCATGGAAAGAGTGTTGAATCCATTCCGTCTCTCTTTGGATATTTTCAGGAACAGGGTGTTTTCCCTCAGTATCTTTTGTGCATTGATATCCTTTGTCGCTATCAGCAGCGCAATGATTATACAGCCATTTTACCTGCAGAACGTCATGCGGTATTCACCTGCGACCACAGGCTTTATAATGATGGCCAACCCGTTGATCCTGCTGTTTGTGGCGCCTGTCAGCGGCCATCTTTCGGACAAAATCGGTTCGGAATTTCTGACCTTCCTGGGCTTGTCCATTACCACCATAGGACTGCTGCTGATGTCGACACTGACAGAATATTCGAGCCTTGCGGCATTGATTCTCTTCGTTGCTGTGATGTCCATCGGAAGCGGTATGTTTCAATCTCCCAACACGTCTTTGATCATGTCCTCCGTAACTGTAGACAGGCTCGGTGCAGCCGGCAGCATCAATGCCTTCATGAGAAACCTGGGTATGGTGATCGGCACGGCGCTTTCCACCACACTGCTGTATGATCTGATGAGCGGGAAGCTGGGCTACAGTGTTTCCAGTTATGTCGAGGGCAGGGCAAGCGTTTTTATATACGGCATGAAATACGTCTACATCGTATCGGCCGCCATATGCGGCGTGGGAGCACTGTTGACGGCCTACAGGCTGTATAGGAGAGGAAGAAGGACGGAAGAAGCTTGAAGGATAAGTATTTTCAGTTGCTATTATTGATCAAAATAGGATAAAATAATGCTGGCGCCGTACTTTTGAATGGACAACAGGAGCGCCTTCAAAAACTGGACGGGAGATACCGCAATGCTTAAGGATCAATATGACTTTAACGACCTTTTGGACATCATGGCGAGGCTGCGTGCCGAAAACGGATGCCCCTGGGACAGGGAGCAGACGCATGAAAGCCTTCGCATATATATGATCGAGGAAACCTATGAGGTAATGGAAGCGCTTGACGCCGGCGACAGGGACAAGTTCTGCAATGAGCTGGGGGATCTGCTGCTGCAGATTGTTTTCCACGCACAGATCGCCAGAGAAAATGGTGAGTTTGATATCAACGACGTCACCACGGAAATATGCCGCAAGCTGATTTCCAGGCATCCGCACATCTTCGGTGACGTCCGGGCTGATACGCCGGACCAGGTTGTTGAGAACTGGGAGGCGATCAAAAAAAGGGAAAAGCAGTTGAAAAGCCAGACCGGTGTTCTGAAGGACGTCCCCTCCAACCTGCCCGCCCTGATGAGGAGCTACAAGGTCCAGCAAAAGGCTGCTCAGGTCGGTTTTGACTGGGATGATATCGAGGATGTGTTCAACAAGGTGGATGAGGAAATACGGGAATTGCGTGATGTATACAAGAGTAAAAATGTGGAAAGAATAACGGATGAACTGGGAGATACGATGTTTGCGCTTGTAAACCTGTCCAGGTTCCTCAAGGTGCAGCCCGAGCTGGCTCTTACCGGTACGGTCAACAAGTTTATCAGAAGGTTTGAGTATATTGAGCAGCAGAGCACGAAAGCGGGTAAAAAGCTGGAAGAAATGACACTTGCGGAAATGGACGAGCTTTGGAATGAGGCAAAGGTGAAGCTGCCGGTAATTGAAAAGAATAAAGCATTTGAGGGAAAGGAAGGAAAGGAATGAACAAGGCGGATCTGATTAAAAGCATATCTGAGAAGGGCGACATAACGAAGGTTGATGCTGAAAAGGCGCTGAACGCACTTATTGAAAGCGTTGAGGAGGCTTTGGTCAACGGTGACAAGGTACAATTGGTCGGTTTCGGCTCTTTTGAAGTCAGGGAAAGGGCTGAAAGAAAAGGAAGAAACCCTCAGACCAAAAAGGAAATTACAATAAAAGCCTCAAAAGCACCGGTCTTCAAGGCCGGTAAGGCTCTGAAGGACATGGTCAACGCTTAGAAGGCGGAAAACAGGGGATGTATTGATATGAGGATCGATAAATATTTAAAGGTGTCCAGGCTGATCAAACGGCGTACGCTCGCCAACGAAGCCTGCGAAACCGGACATGTGTCCATTAACGGTAAAACGGCAAAGCCCGGTACGGAGGTCAAGGTGGGAGATATTGTTGAATTACGCTTCGGCAGCAATCTTACGACCGTTGAAATCACGTCTGTGGCTGAGCACGTATCAAAAGCGGACTCAAAAGAGATGTATATATTAAAATAGTAAATTGAATACCTGTTTTAACAGTAATCCCCGAAAGGACGGTTTATTCCGTGAACCGCCCTTTCGGGGATTATTTCCTTCACCGGCTTCATATCGCCGATTGTTCTGCAATTCCGGCTCAGATAGCTGATTTTTTATCATTTTATTCCGTGTACATACATATAAATCAATTATGTAATGTTCGGAGGGGATAAGGATGATAGAAGAAAAAAAAGCACCAAAACCCAAAGTGCAGAACCTTGTACTGGAAAACAGAGAAAAGCTGCATATCACCGGCGTCATTGATGTGGAAAGCTTCAATGATGAAAGCGTCATCGTCGATACGGAGCTCGGGGTGCTTGTGGTGAAAGGAATCGACCTGCATATCAACAAGCTGAACATCGACAATTCTGAGCTAGGGATAGAGGGCGAGATCATAAGCTGCGAGTATTCCGACAGGGATGGCTCGAGGAATAAAGGCGGCGGTTTCTTTGCCCGGATGTTCAAATGATTGTTTCAGTGAGCGCCCAGGCCTACGTATTTTTATGCACGATTGCAGGCGGGATGGCAATCGCGCTGGTGTACGACATTTTCAGGATATTCAGAAAAGCAATCAAAACAGGCAGTCTGGCCACCTATTTCCAGGATCTGCTGTATTGGATTTTTGCAGCCCTGATCATGTTTCTGACCGTATATTACAGTAATGACGGGGAGCTCAGGGCTTATCTGTTTATCGGGGCATTTCTCGGCGTTGTTCTGTATGTCCTGTTGCTCAGTAGGATTGTCATGGGGTCCTCTATTTTTCTTATCAGCATTGCGTCAAAAATAATCAAAGCAGTCATTTTTGTAATCGCCAGCCCCTTCAGGCTTATTCTGAAGGTGATGGCGGTTCCTGCACGCAAAGCCGCAAGAGCCGCCGGCCGATCTGTGAGGAAAGCCAGAAGCAATGGCAAGGTAAGACTCTCAAAGCTCCGCTTTCTGAAAAAGTCAATAAAAAATATTCGGAAAAAGATCTAGCGAGGCAGGAATTTTTAAAGAGGCATAGAATAAATAAAGAAAGAAGGTAAAAAGATCGTACTTACTAAAGAATGGGGCACCGCGGCAGGCAGTGTTCCCCGAAAGAGGAGCCTGGATCGGATGGTCAAAAGAAAAAATTCCGGAATAGGTGTATTGGCATTACTGGTTGTTTTCCTTTATTTTGCTTATGTAGCAGTAGACCAGCAAAAGCAGTTTCATGCAAAAAACCTTGAAATGGCCAGGATGGAAAATAAAATCCGCGAAGAAACCAAGGTGAATGAAGAGCTGAAAAAAGAGAAGGAAATGATCAACAGCGACGAATATATCGAAAAGGTTGCCAGAGAAAAACTGGGTATGGTTAAAAGGGATGAAAGGGTCTATGTCGATATAGGCAAATAAAGCCAGACGCCGTTTACATATCTATTCTCACAAATCTTGCAGCGCCCGCAAATACTAGCTTGACGAAATATTCCGGATGCTATATAATCGAATTGCTTTCACAGACAATCTCAAGCCAGATACTTGTATGAAACGGTGGAAGCCGTTTTTATAACGAACAGGGAAGTTATATTTCTTCATTGAATTACCACTTTCTGTGATTCGTTTCAATAATGGGCATTATTAAGTGTTTCATGGAGAAGCCTTTATCATAAATTTTAAGGAGGATTTCTTTCTGTATGCTTGTCGAGGTTGGTAATATCGTTGATGGCAAGGTTGCTGGAATAACCAGTTTCGGAGCCTTCATTCAACTGCCTGAGGGGAAAACGGGTCTGGTTCACATCTCTGAGATTGCTGAAGAATATGTAAAGGATATCAAAAATCATCTGCAGGAAAATCAGGAAGTAAAAGTCAGAGTACTGTCAATGGATAACGGTAAAATCAGCCTGTCCATTAAAAAGGCTGTAGATCGCAAAACAGCTCCCAGAACGGGCAGACCGCCTGTTGAAATAGATTGGGGCAGAGGCGGCAATGAGGGGATGTCTTTTGAAGACCGTCTGGCGAGGTTTATGAAGGACAGCGACGAAAGAATACATGACCTCAAAAAGAGCTTTGAGTCCAAGCGAGGCAGCGGAGGCTACAGAAAATCCAGCCAGTTTTACTAGAAGCACGATAGAATTATGTGGATGGAGCAAACTCTTGCATTTTAGAAAACAAGGTGTTATTATAATGTAGTTGTTATTCTTGCCGAAGTGGCGGAACTGGCAGACGCACAGGACTTAAAATCCTGCGGTAGCAATATCGTACCGGTTCGACCCCGGTCTTCGGCACCAAGGACTTTCGGAATCTAGCCGGAGGTTCTTTTTTATTTCCGGGAAATGCACGTCATTGGGAGGACGGAGCTGTTTTACATGCATTGTCCGCCATCCCATGCAATCGGCAGTGTCAATAAATTAGTGCATTTAATATTTCGTTAATAATTCGAAAACCGATACGATTACATGAATGAGTGGTAAAAATAATTGTCATATGTATCCTATTGTGTTGAGCCGGAG
>JAEZMC010000330.1 GCA_023435805.1 Bacillota bacterium
GTAATGCCGACTTTTTTAATCGTCACATCCGCAGCCGTATTGGCAAAGGATGCCGCCTCCCAAGGCTCAACCCCTGCCGCAAGCGCGCATGAAAACGCCGCCATGAAGGTGTCGCCCGCTCCGCATATATCAATCGGCGGAGCCACCTCATAAGAAGGGATATGAATCTGTTTATTCAAATCTGCATACATGCACCCGTCGGGCCCCAGTGTCATACATACTCTGGATCCGGTTTGTTTTGCCAGCGTTTGCGCCGCACATGCATACTCGTTCAACGGTACCTTGTCCGGACAAACGCCCTTGCGAACGGCCCTCATGCCTTCCACCTCATTCGGCTTCAGAATCACTCCCTTGTACAAACCTATTCTGTCACGGCTGTCCACCACAACCGTCAGTCCCTGCTTCGCAAAAGCTATGATTTTCTCCCTTACCCTTTCGGTAATGCAACCATGGGGCAGCTGATCGGAAACACACAGAATGTCGATATTGCCGATACACGCATTCAGGCGGTGGATAAGCTCCGTTTCATCCTGCAACGATAAATCCTTTTGATTGCCAAAATCAATTCTCGGGTCTTCGTATTCAATATTGGATATACCTTTCCGGATCGGCTTGCAGTATGCATTTGTAACTGCGTTCGAACTTGCCACGATACCGTCCGTATCAATGTGCAGCTCCCCCAGCTTTTGAACGAGGACGTCCCCTCTCCAGTCCCAGCCAACCACTCCCAGCAATTTGACGCGTTCAGGTTCCAAGGCTGCGGCATTTGCAGCTGCGTTCCCTCCCGCACCCGGATACATTCGCTCTTCCACGACCGGCAGCGGGTAATGGGGAGTCTCCCGCGAAAGCTCACTTTTCGTCATATCCGCTTTCCAGTATACATCCAGACAAATATCGCCGATAAAAGCAATTCGGACGCTCTTTATTTTTCTAATGAGCGCTTCCAGCTTTTCCGTGCTGATCCCGTAAAATATCTCCACTTATGAACCCCTCCCCTCTTTTGCTTCAGGAAGCTTTGCGATCAGTTTTTTATAGAGGTTGGGTATGGTCTGCATGTGGTCGCCGCAGAAGTGCCAGCCTTTTCCCCCGACACTGGTTGGACGGTTAACAATATTCTTCCTCGGCCTGTAATAGTAATGCGGATCACTGTATCCGATCTTTTTTCTGTAATCTCCAAGCTCGATCAAATCAAAATTCGCCGTAGTAATCCTGTAAGTCGGGTAGCCAAGGTTTCTGGAAATAGATAACGCTTTGAGAAATACCTCGGGTCCGATGACGCCTGAGCCGAAATTCAGAAAAACACCTCCGTCAAGCCTTGATACAGAATGGCACAGGATTTGGAAATCCACTCCGCTTGCAGCGCCAATCGCGGCAAAATCCACAATGGGATGCTGGTGGATAATATCCGTGCCCAGCGCGATATGATAGGTGGCAGGTATTCCGTTCAGATATGCCTGATACAGCACGCAGTCCTCCTTGTAAGGAAAGCTGTCTGGATTCCTTTCAATATATGCCGCAAGACTTTCACCATACCCCAGACCTGCTTTTGTTCCCGTCTGCAGCGCCTCATTCATCCAGCGGCCGGTTTCCTCCCACATGCCGAAGGAGCCATCCTCAATTGCAGTCGGCACATCCTCGGAGGTACCGCCGTTGTATGCCAGCTCAAAATCATGAATGCTTCCCGCCCCATTTCCCGCTATATGCGTAATGAGACCCCGCTTGACCAGATCGATCAGATAGCGTGACAGTCCGTTTTTTATAACATGCGCACCTATGGACAGGATGACAGGCTTTCGATTTTTCCTTGCCTCGGCAATTCGGTCAATCAGCTCGTCAAAATCCTCGTTTCCCCAATCCGGGATAGGATCGTCAAGTTTTGCCATGTTCCCGATCGTGACAAGATTGTACCTATCCCTCACCGGGTAGGTCCTGATGCCGGAAAAGTCCAGCCGTTCGTATATTGATGCCACATTCCTCTTTGTCATAATTACCTCCTCAAGCCAAGCCATTCACTGATCTCGTTCAGCTCCGTGAAATCCCCCGCAATGACCTCCGCACCGGCTTTTACCAGCCTGTCACGTTTTTCGGCATGTATGCCGCAGCGCTTGACTTCATCACTAGCCACCCCCAGCGTCCTTGCGCCTGCTTCCCTGCCAAGAGCGATTTCAACCCTGCCGTCTCCCACCACCAACACTTCGGGTCCCTGCAGACAATGCTCCTCCATAAGCTTTTTCAGCACGGCCTCCTTCGAACAATCTGCTTTTCCGGGCGGAGCCCCGGCAATCTCCTTGAAATACTCCTTCAAGCCCAGTACTTCCGCTTCCGTTTTTACGTCCGGATCATCCGTACCGCTGGCGACATAAATATCAATCCCATTTTCATGTAAAGCGCCGAGGAATTCTTCACTCCCTTTCACAAGATAATCAGAGGCGGCTTTCCTGCCGCTGTGAATGGAAGCCTTTCTCCTGTCCACAATCTCCATCAGGCGTTTGTTATATTCTGCCTTGTACCACCACGGATCATCGGCAGCACCGGGGTTTCGCCCGTATCTTTTCACCGTTTCCGCCAGCCACTTCATTTGATAATAGGTTTGTATGCCGGTAGACCGGTCTATATACTCCCTTACTTCCTTCACCAGGTCCACACCGGGCAGGGATTCTCCGGCAATCATCTCCAGCATAAGGGGCTCCATTACCTCTTCCCACCCATGCCTCAGCGTGGACAGGGTACCGTCGAAATCGAAAAGTGCTGCTTTTATCGGTTTTTCCGTTTGAGTTCTGCGTAAAATTTCCATCCTTGTTTCCTCTCTTAAAGTTCTGTCACTTCCGTTGCCTTTTTCCCTGCACCACATAGCACAGCCCCGTTCATGAGCCTGCTGCGGCAGCGCTCTGTATTGCAGTGTCGTTCCATAAATGGCCATCTGATTAAATTATATATCGATTGAGTATATATTGTCAATTCATTTAACTATATAGTCATCCTGTGTATCCTTCCATATCCGCCTTGAATTGCAGTTTCCAGTATGATAAAATACACAAAAAACAAAGAGGTAGTGAAATAATGGCGAACAGTGTATTTGATGTACTTAAGGAACGGGGTTTTATTGCCCAGCTCACCCATGAAAATGAGATAAAAGAGCTTCTTGAACAACAACAGGTTACTTTTTATATAGGCTTCGACCCCACAGCCGACAGCCTCCATGTCGGACATTTCCTTCAGATGATGGTTATGGCCCATATGCAGCGTGCCGGCCACAAGCCCATAGCCCTGATCGGCGGCGGAACGGCAATGGTCGGAGACCCCTCCGGACGGTCAGATATGCGCAAAATGATGACTCGTGAAACCATCCGGCACAATTCGGAAAATTTCAAGCTGCAGCTTTCCAAATTCATTGACTTCACCAACGGCAGAGCTTTGATGGTCGACAATTCGGACTGGCTGCTGGAGCTGAATTACGTAGACTTTTTACGGGATATCGGCGTATACTTTTCAGTAAACAGGATGCTTACCGCCGAGTGCTTCAAATCCAGACTGGAAAAAGGCCTTACATTTATAGAATTCAATTATATGCTCATGCAGAGCTACGATTTCCTCGTTCTGAACCAGAAATACAACTGTGTCATGCAGCTGGGCGGGGACGACCAGTGGTCCAACATCCTCGGCGGCATCGACCTGGTAAGGCGCGTCGAGAGTAAGGAAGCCTATGGAATGACCTTTACGCTGCTGACCACCAGCGAAGGCAAAAAAATGGGCAAAACGGAAAAAGGCGCGCTCTGGCTTGATGCGGAAAAAACCTCACCCTATGATTTCTACCAATACTGGAGAAACATCGATGATGCCGACGTCATAAAATGTCTCAAGCTGCTGACCTTCCTGCCCATGGATGAGATCGCGAAGCTGGCTGCGCTGAAGGATGAACAGATCAATGAAGCCAAAAAGGTGCTGGCATATGAAGTGACGAAGCTGGTCCACGGCGAAGAGGAAGCCGGAAAAGCCAGACAGCTTGCCGAAGCACTTTTTGGCAGAGGCGGCAGCACCGGCAATCTGCCTACAACGGAAGTTACAGCTGATGAAATATCAGGCGGTCTGCAAATTCTCGACCTGCTGCCCAGGACCGGACTGGTGCCGTCCAAGGGCGAAGGCCGAAGGCTGATACAGCAGGGCGGGATTTATATCGGTGAAACGCCGGTAACCTCGATCGACTTCGTGCTGAGCGCCGATTTGTTTGACAATAACGAGCTCATTATTAAAAAGGGCAAAAAGACATACCATAAAATCGTTATCCGATAAAACAATATGCGCGTCCTGTTTCCCGGACGTCCGCCAATAGAAACCCCTGCTGCAGTACAACACAGCAGGGGTTTTAAAATGTTCGTGTATCATCGCCCTTACGGTTACATCTTAGATTTCCATGACGATCGGCAGGATCATGGGCTTGCGTTTTGTTCTTTCAAACAGGTAGTCTCGAAGCTCGTCCTTTATAAGGCTTTTCTTGGAAGCCCAGTCCTTCCTGTTCTTGCTCTCGCATTTTTCAAGCGTCCTTTTAATAATCTCCCGTACCTTTTCGATAAGATCCTCCGATTCCCTGACATAGACAAAGCCGCGGGATATGATATCCGGCCCGGCTATGACCTGCCCGGATTCCTTCTCCGTTGTGATGACGACAACAATCAGGCCATCCTGTGACAGATGCTTGCGGTCCCGAAGAACGATGCTTCCCACATCACCAACGCCAAGACCGTCGACCAGCACTCTGCCTGCCGTTACACTGCCGTTGATTTTAGCGGAATCAGAAGTAAGCTCCAGCACCTTTCCTATTTCCATCATGAAAATGTTCTCCATTGGCATACCGAGCTTGTTGGCCAGGTTTGCATGCTGCTTCAGATGTCTGTACTCGCCGTGAACCGGCATGAAGAATTTCGGTTTTGTCAGGTTATGTATCAGCTTCAGCTCCTCCTGGCAAGCATGTCCGGAAACATGAACATCGGCAAGGGATTCATAGATGACATCCGCACCTTTTTTAAACAACTCGTTGATTACCTTGTAAATTGCTTTTTCATTGCCAGGTATGGGTGATGCGGATATGATGATCAGATCCCCCGGTTCAATTTCCACCTTCCTGTGCTCGGATACCGCCATCCTGGACAGTGCCGACATCGGTTCGCCCTGGCTGCCGGTGGTAATGATGACCACTTTTTCGGAAGGATACCGGTCAATCTGGTCGATGTCAATCATCGTACCTTCCGGTATAACCAGATAACCGAGATCCGTAGCGGCTTTCACCACATTTACCATGCTTCTGCCAACTACGGCGACCTTTCTGTTGAATTTATACGATGCATTGATAATCTGCTGAATCCGGTGGACATTGGAAGCAAAGCTGGCTACGATGATCCTGCTTCTGGCATTGATGAAGATCTCTTCAAAAGTCTCACCCACAGTCCTTTCGGACATGGTATAGCCCGGACGCTCCACATTGGTGCTGTCGCACATCAAAAGCAGCACGCCCTTCTTTCCAAGCTCCGAGAATCGGGCAAGGTCGATCGGCTTTCCTTCGATTGGCGTGTAGTCAATTTTGAAATCCGAGGTATGGATGACAACACCAACAGGCGTGTGCAATGCCAGCGCCACCGAATCTGCAATGCTGTGTGTCGATCTGATAAACTCGATTTTAAATGAACCGACCTGAATCGTTTCGCCCGGTTCAACATTAACAAGCTTTGTTATGGACATCAGCCCATGTTCCTCCAGCTTGTATGCCAGAAGCCCGAGCGTCAGCCTGGTACCGTAGACCGGCACGTTGATATCCCTGAGGATGTACGGCATTCCGCCGATATGATCCTCATGCCCGTGTGTCAGTACGATTCCCTTTACTTTATCCTTATTTTTGGCCAGATAGGATACATCCGGTATGACGAGGTCGATTCCCAGCATGTCATCCTCCGGGAATGCCAGACCGCAATCTACTACGACTATATCGTCACCATACTCAAATGCAGTAATATTCTTTCCTATTTCCTGCAAACCACCAAGTGGTATCACTTTTAATTTCTTTTTGTTTTTTGCCACAATCAAACCTCCAAAACGAACTTACAAATAAATATTATTTTATAACCAAACAACACTGAATATGTATCGGCTGGGCTTGCGGAAAGGCAGCAATACTTCGGTGCCGGTATTCCCGTGTTAAATAGAGGAATATATACCTATTATAGCACTTATTAATTCAATTGCAAAATATTTGTAGGCCAAAGATGCCATTTACAAGGATTTCGAGCCATTTCCCACGCTGGCGGCGTTTGTGAAAAATAGGTCTATCTGCATATTGACATAGTAATTTAGCACTAGTATAATGAACTTACTCGTTCGACGAACGACTCTCTTTTGTTTAACCCGGATAAAAGTTTATAGCTGTGATAATATGGAGTCCCTATCGGGGCTCTATATTTCCTTTCGGGGTAATTTTCGAAGCCCTTGGTTCCATTGCGTCCCATCCCTCGCTATACTTCCGTCCTCCGCTATATCCCCGTTATGCCGCCACCCCTGTTACACCTCTGCCTCTTCAATCGCTCCCGGCACTTTAATAAACCGTGTGGTAATAAAGTTCAGAACAGCAATGAAGGCGCCTCCCAGGAAAACATATCTATAGCCGAAGCTTCCGCTGCCGTACCATACCAGCCCACCGATAAATGGCAGCGTCATGGACATGATGTGGTCTATGCTGATGCCCAGTGACAGTGTCGGAGATACGTCTTCCTTCCTCAGTGCGATTTTTTTCAGGTAAGTGGAGCGTGCCATGGACGCGGCGCTGAAAAGCTGATCCAGCACATAGCATGCACAAATCAGCAAAATAGCACCTTTCAAAGGCAGAATGAGGTCTGCGAAGCTGTAACCGATACAGACAAAGAAAAGGATCGCCGCCTCCATTCCGAGCACAAACCTCTCCCCGATCCTGTCTATAAAATGGCCAATCAATGGCTTAAACAGGATCGAAATAACAGCGATGATAAAAAACAGCATCGTCATCGTGGTTACCTTCTGCTTGAAAACGTCGACCAGCACCCATGGCCCGAAGGTGATGAATATCTGCTTTCTTGCGCCGTACAGGATGCTCAGGACATAAAAAACCTTGTACTCCTTCCTGAAAACAAATCTCTTGTCCTCCAGCTTCGGTTTGCCATTCTTCATAAACAGGAGTAGAACCCCTGCTGCAAGAAAGGCCACAGCTCCCATGGTAAACGTTACGGTATAGCTTACCTTGACGAACTTGAAAATGACGTACAAGGACGCACTTCCCACCACCAGCGCCGCCGTGTTTGCGGCACTTACCTGCCCGAGCTTTCTGCCGAGCCGGCCGTCATTGGCAAAATTCATGGCAATGGAATTCGACAGCGGCATGTAGATATGCTGGCCCGAGCTGTATATGAAGATACAGATCAGGGCAATGGTATAATTCGACGGTATCACACCCAGCAGGAACATGCCTGCAGCCGCAAGTATATTGGCAACTGCCGCTATTCTCACATCCCCAAGTGAATACAGAAAGCCGATGATAATAAATACCAGAAAGCCGGGTAGCTCTCTTGGCATTTCCAGCGCCGATCTCTGCAATATCAGCATGTCGAATTTTTCTTTCAGAAAATTATTGAAGGTGGAGCCGTCAACGCTCTGACCAAATCCCAGAAAAACACCGACCAACAAAAACAATACAAAATCCCTGTTCTGAAACTTGACTCTATCCATTACCGATCGGATCATAGCTGCCTCACTCTTGTCGCTAAAAATTCTATCCATTACTATAGCACGAATTTACCGACATTTCCAGTAAATTTCTTATAAAGTCCGTTGTCATATTACCGGCACACAAATTCATATATATTTACAGCCGGGTTTAGCAGACAACCCGCTATGACCGATGCTCACAGGAGGACAAAAATGACCGATATCATCGCACTGTTTTATATACTTATTTCTCTGCATTCCAAAGGCCTGGACACATCCGATCCGGCATTTGTACAAAAGGTATTCACTGAAATGCAGGTAAAAGGCATTCATATGACCGTGGACACACTGGAAAAGAATTTACCGGACTTGTTGGCGGAGGCTGGTATCGAACCCCCGTTAAAGACGCCTTCTGAGATCCCTCCGTCGGACACTCCCGGCACCGGAGCAAAAGCTGTAGACCCTCAAAAGCTGGACTATAAAAAGGAATTGAAGAACCTGGGGTATTATAAGGAGGACAGCAAGAACGCCGAGCTGAACCTGCGCAATGCCATACTGCGGTTTCAAAGCAGCTGCAACCTGGTCGTTAACGGGAAATGGAACAGCAAGTACCTTCAGCCGCTGGCCGTACGGCTTGAAACAGGAAAAGCCCCCGGAGAGGACCTTATCGTGGCGCCTCCGTCTGAAGGCATGTGGCTGGTGATTAATAAAACAAAAAGAATTCTGACACTTTATGAAAACGACAAGGTTCTGCAGAAATATCCCATCGCTGTCGGCAACCCACCCTCCCTTACGGTTGACGGAAAATACACCATCGTCAACAAGGTGGTCAATCCAGCCTGGGGCGGCGGCGGCTATGCCAAACCGGTGAAAGGCGGCGTACCTGAAAATCCGCTGGGATACAGGTGGCTGGGGCTGTCGTATAAAAATGGCAACGACCTTGGCATACATGGCAATAACAGTCCATATTCCATTGGGAAGAACATCTCGCATGGCTGCATCCGAATGATCAATTCCGATGTGGAGCAGCTTTTTGAAACCGTGCCGAAGTCCGCCCCCGTATGGATCGGCACCGATGCCCTGCTGAAGGAATGGGGCGTCAGTCAGAACGAATAATTCGTCAGGAAATCGTGAAAAACTTTCAAACCCTACACTATAACACCAAACTTTGTTTCGGTGTTATTCTTTTTATGCAATGAAAAGACAAGAAGGGATTTCATCATGGAAACAGCTAAAAAAAATTAACCTCTGCGCCGATCGCGCAGAGGTTAATTTTGTGGCGGTGCCACTGGCTGCGGGAGAAGGATTTGAACCCTCACAGACTGATCCAGAGTCAGTTGTGCTACCATTACACAATCCCGCATCGCTTGTGACAGAG
>JAEZMC010000195.1 GCA_023435805.1 Bacillota bacterium
CCTTTTATTTATGCATTAAAGTAAAATAACAATCCTTCTCCTGTTAATATGCGACGCCCTGTGCATACATGGCCGTTGCAACCTTTTCAAATCCGGCAATATTGGCACCTGCAACCAGGTTGTCTCCGAAACCGTATGCCTTTGCAGCCGCACTGGCATTTTTGAATATGTTGACCATAATATCCTTGAGTTTCGCATCCACCTCTTCGAAGGTCCAGGAATATCTCATGCTGTTCTGACACATTTCAAGTCCTGAAGTGGCAACGCCTCCTGCGTTTGCCGCCTTTGCAGGTCCGAATACGATGCCGCTTTTCAGGAACACTTCGATAGCCTCTGGTGTTGAAGGCATGTTGGCGCCTTCACCCACGGCGAAGCAGCCGTTGGCCATAAGCATCTTGGCGGAAGCCTCATCGATTTCATTCTGTGTTGCACTTGGCAGCGCGATGTCGCACTTGACAGACCAGATACCTGAGCATCCTTCAGTATAGGTAGCATTCGGATGATATTTCACATATTCACTGATTCTCTTTCTCTCTACTTCCTTGATCTGCTTGACCGTATCAAGCTTGATACCGTCCGGATCGTGGATATAGCCGTTGGAATCGCTGAGTGCAACGACCTTTCCGCCGAGTTCGTGAACCTTTTCTGTTGCGTAGATGGCAACGTTTCCGGAACCGGATACGACAACGGTTGAATTCTTGAATGATTTGCCCTTGATCGTCTTCATGGCTTCTTCCATGAAATAGCACAGTCCATAACCGGTTGCTTCGGTTCTTGCAAGGCTTCCGCCCCAGGTCAGGCCTTTTCCGGTGAGAACGCCGACAAAATTGTTTTCTATTTTCTTGTACATGCCGTACATGTAGCCTATTTCACGTGCGCCGGTACCGATATCGCCGGCAGGGACATCTGTGTTTTCGCCGATATGCCTTGCCAGTTCCAGCATAAAGCTCTGGCAGAACCTCATCACTTCACCGTCGGACTTGCCCTTCGGATCAAAGTCGCTTCCGCCCTTAGCACCGCCCATTGGCAGGCCTGTAAGCGAATTCTTGAAAATCTGTTCAAAACCAAGGAATTTAATAATACCCGCATAGACGGAGGGATGCAGCCTGATTCCGCCCTTGTAGGGGCCGATTGCGCTGTTGAACTGGATTCTGAAGCCTCTGTTTACCTGAACTCTGCCATTGTCATCAACCCATGGCACTCTGAAAATGATTTGCCTTTCGGGCTCTACGATCCTGTCGAATATTCCTGCTTTCACCCATTCCGGGTGTTTTTCGGCCACAGGCTCGAGAGATTCGAGAACTTCTTTGACTGCCTGGTGGAATTCGGGTTCATTCGGATTTCTCTTGATAACCTGCTCCATCACATTTGCCAATAACTTCATATTATACCTCCAAGATTTATAATTATACTTGTGTAAACATATAACATGCAGGCGGTGTGTGATTTAGCTTCAAATATCAGGATGAATGAAAAACGTTTGCCTTGTCGGCCGAATTCCGGACGTGTAACCTAAAACACCTGCCGTTACTGAGACTACCCTTATAATATAATATTATGGATATGGTTTTGTCAAGATTACTTTTTGAAGGCTGGGCCTAAAAAAATTGCAAGATTTTATGCATAATCTTAAAAAGTCTTTATAAAGCGCAATCAATTTACACAAAATGGGTGTATTTTTTTTTATACAAATTTCTTGAAGTTGATTGTCGATTAAGCAGTGTATATGTTAATATATAAAAAACTATGGCAGTATTTGAAGAAGATGGCAGCATATAACATTGCATCATATGTATTCATATAACGTGGCGAGGTGGGCAGATTTGTATAAGTTAATGATTGTTGACGACAGGGATATTGTTTTAAGGCAGATAAAAAGGATGAAGCTATGGAATGGTGAGACATCTTTCAAAATAGCCGCTGAGGCGGGTAACGGACATGATGCCCTGAAGATTCTCCAGACGGAACAGATGGATCTGGTCATTACCGATATAAAGATGCCGAAGGTGAACGGCATAGAGCTTTTAAAGGAAATCAAGGAAAAGGGTCTTTGCCCATGCGTGGTACTCCTGAGCGATTATGCGGACTTTGCCCATGCAAGGCAGGGTATTCAGTACGGAGCATTTGATTATCTCAGCAAACCGGCAGATGAAAATGAGCTGCAGGATTTGCTTCAAAGGGTCGACCAGTTTTTGCGGAAAAAGCGCCAGGAGATGGAGCTGGTCAGGAACCTTGAAGAAAAATTGGAGGAAAAAATCGTTTCATTATATCCTGCCGCTGAGCTGGAGCAGTTGTTTGAATTTTTAAAGAACAGGAAGCCGGAAGCCTTCGACATGGCGGAACGGTTTACGGTAATCTGCACCAGGCTTTTTGAGAACGAACTGGTAAAGCTGGCCGCCGCTTTGAAAAGAGCAATGGCCGAGATGGTGCAAAAGCTGAGAGAAAGCTACGGGTGGCTGGATAAGTTCGTTGATTTGGATGCATATAAAGGTCTGGATTTCAGTGCCATGGAGAGCTCTGCTGCAGCAGCGGACGCATTTCTTAAGGCCGTGAGGGAGACTTTCGACAAGATATACCTGCTCGAATACGGCGATAACCAGGAAAAACTGGAAAACAAAATCAGCCGCTATGTCCTTGAAAGAGTTGACGAGACCGTATCCATAGAAGGTATCGCCCAGGCCATGTTTATGAACCGGAAATATTTAAGTGAGCTATTCAGGCAAAGAACGGGAGAGCTTCTGGTTGAATATATAACCAGGGTAAAGCTGGACAGGGCTGCAAGGCTTTTGCTGCAAAGCGGCATGAAGGCATATGAAATAGCCATAATGCTGGGATACAAGGATACAGAATATTTTAGCAGGTTATTTAAGAAGCATACGGGAATGAGCCCGACTGAGTACAGGAACAGTGTGGACGATCAGACAAAAACTGACATTATTCCGGGTAAAAACTAGAAATAGTTCATTAATTTATCAATTCAAACAGGGTATGATATTGCTACAGAAGTAGACTGTCTATATTTCGGAATAGAATGGTGGGAAGGAATGAGCAACGATACCACACTAGCTGTAGTAATAGTCGAGGATTCCATATTCTTTGCGGACCTGACCCTGAGAATTCTTAAAAGAAGCGGTTTCAATACGAATCACAGGGTGGTTTCAACCCGGACGGCACTGCAGACGGCCCTGAAGGACGGACAATGGGACATTATACTGAGCGATAATGTCATGCCGAACTTTAATGCGTTGGGTGCGCTGGAGTTAAGAAACAGCATATGCAGTCATACTCCTTTTGTGATTATATCGGAGGACATCAGCCAGAAAGAACTGAAGGAAGCCTTCGATAAGGGCTGCAGCACCTACTTGTCCAAGGATAGGATAGGTGAGCTGCCTGCACTGTTGAAGCGGATGCTGCAATAATCGTTAAACTGAAATCCCATATCGGGGTGGAATGAAACTTTGGCCATACGAAAGGAGGTGACTGTATGAAATCTACAGGCATAGTAAGAAAAGTTGATGAACTGGGCAGAATCGTATTACCGATCGAACTGAGAAGAACGTTGGACATTGGCGAAAAGGATGCACTGGAAATTTTCGTAGACGGAGCTAACATCGTGCTGAAGAAATACGAACCGGCCTGTATCTTCTGCGGAGATGCGAAAGATGTGATCAACTATAAAAGCAAGAATATTTGCGGAAGCTGCATGAATGAGCTGAGAGGCTGATACCGCATAGCATGATACCATTGGTGCAACATGCAATTTCCTGTCTGTTTTGTATAAGGGCAATTTGAGAACGCTGCTGCGTTTGCAAATTGCCCCTATAATTGTTAATTATTTATGTACCACATTGCAATTATGCGGTACATCAAGCGACTTTCCTTGGGGGTGGTTTTCTGAAAATGCCGGGAGTAAGGACTGCACTGGAGCATTCTATACAAATGGCGGCCATTGCTTTGATAGCTGGCTTTATTATGTATTTTGCAGTCTCCAGGATATTAGTTGATGATATGGGAAACTCATTGACTAGGTTTGCCGAGCAAGGTGCGACGACAGTCGACGCCTTTCTGGAAGGCCATATTTCCACGCTTAGCTCCATCGCAGCAAACAGTACCGTCAGGGATACCGGCTTGCCTCTTTCGGAACGCTTGGCAGAATTACGAAAGCAGCTAGAAATAGGACGCTATAAAAGACTCAGCATTGCAGACCGGAACGGAAACTCTGAAACAACGGACGGCATCCAGCTGCAGGTAGGAGATAGGGAATATTTTAAAAAAGCGCTCCGGGGCGAGGCGAATGTGTCGGATCCGCTCAAAAGCCGTGCAGATGGAACCATGGTCATTGCATTCGCCGTTCCGCTTACAGAAAACGGTGTGATTACAGGTGTCTTATATGCCACCTACGATGCGGAAGAATTGAGTCGCATGACAGACAAAATCAAACTCAGCAGCAAGGGAACTTCTTATATTCTCAGCAGAACAGGCTATACCATCGCACACGATGACAGAAACCTGGTATATCAAAGTGACAACATTTTAATCAACGTAGAGAGCGATCCCCGGCTGGAAAGGCTCGCCTTTCTTGAAAAGAAAATGATTGCCGGTGAAAAGGGCTCGGGGGACTATTTTTACAATGGGCAGGAAAAATATATGGGCTTCAGCCCGATCGGCAACACCGGTTGGTCATTAGCGGTTACTGCGCCTAAAAATGAGCTGTTTGGCAAGCTTAACGTGGTTTTTTTGATACTGGGCATATCGGTGCTGTCTGTATCAACGGCGATGGCAATAATCAATACCCGTTCCAGACTCCTGAAGGACAACCTGCTGAAGCAGCAGATCAGTTCTACGAGAGCTGCGGATGTCACCAACCTGATAGCGTTTACCGTCAACTACGAGGGGTTGATTCTGGATTCCAACAGATATGGCGAGAAATTTCTCAACTATTTCAACCATTTTGGAACGGAAAAGGTTGATAATTTTTTCGAACTGCTCACTCCGGACGGAAGGGATAAGCTGGAATGTATCATTGTACGCTCACAGCTCGATTGCTGCAATGCCAATTTCGAACTGGCATTAAAAAGGGCTGACAGCGGCACAAAGTATTTATACTGCAGTACAACGATTGATTCCGATCACAGCAGTGTTTTTGAAATACTGGGTGTCGACATCAGTGAAAGGGTTGAGCAGCAAATCAAGCTGCAGGAAAGCTTTGAAGAGCTGACGATGGTATACGAGGAGCTGGCCAATACGGAAGAAAAGGTCAGGCAGCTGGCCTATACGGATTACATGACGGAGCTGCCAAACCGAATTGCACTGTATCATGAAATTGAAAGTGCAATAGGCGTGGATGGAGAAAGTACACAGTGTGCGCTTTTTTATATGGATCTGGATAATTTCAAATTCATCAACGATTCCTTCAGCCACTCCGCAGGCGATATCGTACTTGTTGAAACAGGCAGGCGGCTGCAAGCTGCGCTTTCTGAAAATACAGTCGTATCAAGGCTGGAGGGGGACGAATTTGTAATATTTATAAAACAGTTCCTGGATAGGGAGGAGCTTATTGAAAAAATACATCTGGCCATGAAGATTTTTGATGAACCCTTTCTAATCAAAGGGAGTAAAATCCATGTATCTGCAAGCTGCGGGGTCAGTATTTTTCCGGAGCACGCCGGATGCACCGATGAATTGCTGAAGAACTCGGATGTCGCCATGTATCATGCCAAAAAGAACGGTAAGAACAAATATACAATTTATGAAAAGTCGATGAATGATGAATTTTTGGAACGCATTCATATGGAAAGCGGCTTGCGGAATGCCCTGGACAACAGCGAATTCTGTTTGCACTATCAGCCCCAGATTGCGCTGGACACGGGACATATCAGCAGCTTTGAAGCACTGATCCGGTGGCGCAGTCCGCAGTACGGAATGGTAGCGCCGCTGAAGTTTATCAGTATGGCAGAGGAGACGGGGCTCATCATTCCAATTGGGAAATGGGTGCTTCGCGAGGCGTGCATATTTATTAACAAACTGAATAACGCTTCAGGTAAAAGCTTTGGAATTTCTGTCAATGTTTCCGTTATTCAACTGCTGCAGTCGGACTTCGTAAAAACCGTAACGGAGATATTGGATGAAACGGGTGTAGATCCTGCGCTTGTCGAGCTGGAGCTTACTGAATCCAGGCTGATGGAGGCAGTCGGACCCAATCTTCAGAAGCTGACCGAACTGAAAAAAACGGGTGTTAAAATTTCAATCGATGATTTTGGAAAGGGTTTTTCCTCGCTGAGCTATCTTAAGCAGCTACCGATCCATTCCTTAAAGATTGATAAAAGCTTTATCGACGACATACCTGGTGACGACAGCACCATGATCGAATCCATCATACATATCGGACATCAGCGGAGTCTTGTAGTAATAGCGGAGGGAGTAGAAAAACAGGAGCAGCTTGAGTACCTGTCACGGTATGGCTGCGATAGAGTTCAGGGCTATTACTACTCAAAACCGCTGCCGGAGGAGAACATATATCAATTAATAGAGGAACAATAAAAAGTTCATGGGCAAGAACTATATATGATTAATTAGGAAGAAGGTGTTGTTTGGTGGGCAAAAAGAAAACAAAAGCCAGCTTAAAAATGCAACTATGTATTGTGATTGGCTTGATGGCATTGGTGATCTGCCTGGGACTGGGCAGTATCATGTATTTTGCGGCGTCACAAATCCTGCACATGAGTGTTGACGATTCACTTACACAATTGGCTATTCAGGGCGGCGCTACGGTAGAGAAGGAATTGAACGGCTATAAAGCAGTAGTTGATACGATCGCACGTATGGATAAGATCACGCAGGACGGGGATATGTCCGGCAAGATGGAGATGCTGAAGGCTGAAACAGCCAGAGTTGGTTATATCAGGATGACCCTTATTGACCTGAACGGCAAAGGCCTCACAACCGAAGGGAAAACACCCGAGCTGGGCGAAAGGGAATATTTCAAACTGGCTGCAAATGGCCAGACGAACGTGTCGGACCCCATCGTCAGTAAAAATGACAATACTGTAGTGGTGGTCATAGCAGCGCCCATAAAGAAGGATGGAAAAGTAACGGGTGTACTGACGGCTACGGTGGATGGAAACAAGCTGAGTGAAATAACGAATAAAATCGTCTTCGGCAAAAGCGGCAACTCCTTTATGCTGAATCAGGCGGGTACCACCATAGCGCATTCAAACCAGGAGCTGGTCATGAATATGGACAACAGCTTTGAAAATGTTGAAAAGGATCCCAGTCTTCAGGAACTTGTTGACTTGAAAAAGAAAATGGTGGCCGGAGAAATAGGAACCGGCCAGTATACATACCAGGATGTAACCAAATTTATGGGCTTCGCACCTGTACCGGGAACCGGATGGTCGATATCCGTTACTGCCCCTGTAAGTGAAATATTCGGCCATTTATATCAATTCAGAAATGTTGCGTTGATCATAGCTGCGGCATTTCTGCTGCTCAGTCTGGCAGTCGCATATCTTATAGCGCTTCGGATAGGCAATCCGATTTCAGCCTTGAACGATATGATTGGCAAGATGGCGGAATTCAATCTTACCGTTACTGATACGGACAGGATCAAAAAAGCGGCAGGACAGGCAAATGAAATCGGAATGATCACACGATCCATACTCCATCTGAAACAGGAATTCCACAATGTCATCCGCAATGTGCGCACCGAATCGGGAGAGGTCATGAATTCGGTCGAATCCGTGCTTTCCAATATCGGCGATCTGAACGGCAGCATTCAGGATGTATCCGCAACGACGGAACAGATGTCCGCAGGCATGCAGGAGACTGCAGCTTCCACGGAGGAAATGAACGCCACCTCCAATGAAATCGAGTCGGCGGTGGAGTCCATCGCAGCCAAGGCGCAGGAGGGCTCGCATATCGCATCCGATATCAGCAGACGTGCGGAGGACTTGCAGAAAAACTTTGCCGTGTCGCAGGAGAATGCGCGGTCAATGATCGAACACACCGGCGGAAGACTTAACCAGGCATTGCAGGAATCCAAAACCGTTGAACAGATCAATGGATTATCCGATACGATTATGCAGATTACAATGCAGACCAACCTGCTTGCCTTGAATGCAGCCATTGAGGCGGCAAGGGCGGGAGAAGCGGGAAAGGGCTTTGCAGTAGTTGCCGAAGAGATCAGAAAGCTTGCGGAGGACTCCAAATCAGCAGTTATACAAATACAGCAAGTGATCAAAACCGTCGTGTCCTCTGTCGAAAACCTGGCACTGAGTTCAAATGAACTGCTCGGTTTCGTATCCGGCGATGTGGACAGAGATTACCGGCTGATGCTGCATGCTACCGAGCAGTACAGTTCAGACGCCGTATCGGTAAACAATATGATCCTGGATTTCAGCGCAACCTCCGAAGAGCTGCTTGCGTCGATTCAGAACATGCTCAAGGCGATCAATGAAATCACATCTGCTACGAATGAAGGTGCCGAGGGTACTGCAAATATTGCCGAAAAGACAACAGAAATAGTGAGCAAATCCGGAGAGGTTGTCACACAGGCGGTTAATTCACGGCAAAATGCGGAAAAGCTGATCAGTCTGGTATCCAAATTCCAGGTGTAACAAGGTGCTGAAATCTTCCGGTGAAACGGTGTGTTATAAAAAACGGCAGGCCGGCTCTAAAACCAGTTGCATATGGACAGAATCAGGAGTATTATGAGAATATAATTAAAAACTTATGTTAGGTGAGGCTCCTATACAGATAAACGCTACTGCCCGGAAATGTCGAAAGACGCCAATGGGTCAACAGGTACTACCGGATTAAGGTTTTACTTAATGTAGCTGAGTTGAAAGAATGCTCCACGCTGTATAGTGCCAAAGCTCAACGAAGGTAAGTGCCGGTGTATTTTTGAGGAGCCAGTCTTTCGTTGACGGCTCCTTTTTATATAGTCCGGTCATTTACGGAGAAAATCGGACCACGGGTGGAGTTATGCTCCCGGGATTTTTTGGAGGTGATCTTGTGAATACTGTTTCTACATTTTACCTCAGCCGGGTTCTTGGAAGCAGGGTCATTTGCGAAGGACAGGGCACGATAGGGAAAATACGCGATTTTATTGTAGACATGAACAGCGTGCGGCCTAAAATAGCGGCTGCTGTGGTCAAAAGCGGAAGAGCTCTCAAAACGCTGGATTTCACCTGCCTTAATATTAATAAAAACGAAGGTCAGTATATCGTCACCTGCACGGCTCCTGTGGAAATGGGTGAACTGACAGAGCATATGCAGCTGCTGGCGAAAAATGTGCTGGACCGGCAGCTGGTAGATATAGACGGAAGAAAAGTAGTAAGGGTTAATGACATCAGGCTGGCGGTGCTTTCCAACGGTGTCTACGTAGTTGCGGTCGATGTGGGTTTGGAGGGGCTCCTGAGAAGGCTCGGCGTTGCCAAGCCGCTGAAAAGGCTTCTCAAGCCTTTTGGCCTCAGCATTCCCGGTAATTTGATTTTATGGGACGAGGTAGCCGCGGTGGAGTTTTCGCATGCGGGTATCAAGCTGGCAAAGGAACACTCCAAGCTGTCAACACTGCACCCTTCGGATCTTGCCGACATTATTGAGGATCTTGACCGCAATGCACAGGTTGCCATTTTTTCGTCGCTTGATGAGGAGCGTGCTGCAGACGTTCTGGAAGAACTGGAGACAGATGCGCAGATTAGTATTATTGAGAGCATTTCCAAGGAAAAAGCTGCCGATGTGCTGGAGCTGATGCCTGCAGACGAAGCTGCCGACCTGCTGGATGAGATGCAGGAGGAAAAGGCGGAAGAGCTTCTCATGGAAATGGAAAGCGTTGCTTCCGATGAAATCAGGGAGCTGATGGAATATCCCGACAATGAAGTCGGCAGCATTATGACTACGGATTATATATCCTTTAATGAAAACCTGACGGTTGGTCAGACCCTTGATGAGCTGCGCAAGCTCAAACCGGAGTCCGACTCGATATATTATCTGTATGTGCTGGATGACGCGGACAGACTGATTGCTACCGTATCCCTGAGGGACATTGTCATCTCCGAGCCGTCGGTGATGCTGAAAGAAATCATGAATACAAAGGTAATATTCATATACGACCACGACAAAATCAATTCTCTGGCTGAGATTATTACAAAGTACAGCCTCCTCGCCATTCCGGTCGTGGATGAACACGCTGTCATGCTGGGTATGGTCATTATTGATGACGTGGTGGACACCTTGTTGAAATCCAGAAGAAGAAGGCTCTGAAAAAAATTATATGGTACGAACGGTTCAGCAGCATAGGCGGCAATAAGCCCGGGGAGGCGGCAGTATGACGGCAAAAAGCAGAAAAAGTACACTGCTGAGAAACATCATCATTTTTTTATCCATACTCGGGCCGGGGATTGTCACAGGCAGCGTGGATAATGACGTGGGCGGTATAACAACCTATTCCGCCGCAGGCGCGATGTATGGCTACAACCTTATCTGGACCTTGATACCCGCATTTGCCGTGCTGTTCATTGTTCAAGAGATGAATGCACGCATGGGGATGGTTACCGGCAAGGGTCTGGCGGATCTGATCAGAGAAAATGCGGGTGTAAAGGCTACCTTCTTTATATTTTCCGCTTTGCTGCTGACCGATATAAGCAATACGACCACCGAATTCGCGGGGGTTGCGGGCAGTATGCAGATTTTCGGGGTCAGCAAATATATTTCGGTACCGCTTGTTGCATTTGCAGTATGGATCCTGGTGGTAAAGGGCACCTACAAATTTGCGGAAAGGATCTTCCTGGTATTCAGTGTAGCACTTTTATCGTATGTGATTTCGGCTTTGATGGGACACCCGGATTGGGGGGAAATAGGAGGGGCGATACTCCGGCCGCAGATGGAGCTTGACTTTGGCACCATATCTACCATCGTAGGCCTGGTGGGCACGACGATCGCGCCCTGGATGCTGTTTTACATGCAATCCGCAGTGATTGAAAAAAAGCTCAAGCTTGAGCATTACAAATATACGGTGCTTGATGTATTGGTAGGCTGCATAGCAACGGTAGTGGTTGCATTTTTCATTATTGTTTCCTGCGCGTCCACGCTTTATGTGAATGGGACTGGTACCGAAATCCTGCATGCAAGCGATGCAGCGTTGGCTCTCAAACCTTTTGCAGGTGCCTTTGCAGCGCAGGTGTTCGCTTTCGGACTATTTGTTGCATCCATTTTCTCTGCCACCATTTTGCCTGTAGCAACCGCGTTTTATGTTTGCGAGGCGTTCGGCTTTGAGGCGGGCATTGATAAGAAGTGGAGTGAAGCACCCCAGTTTTACTGGTTGTATACGATCATCATTGCCCTGGGGGCGGGGATCATTCTGCTGCCCAACACCCCGCTGATCCAGATATCGCTTTGGTCCCAGCGGTTTAACGGGATCATGCTGCCGGTCGTGCTGATATGCATGATGCTGATCATCAACGACAGGGAAATTATGGGCAGACATACCAACAAGAAGCTGATGAATGTTCTGGGCTGGGCAACCATCGTCGTCCTGACCGGGTTGTCGGTAACCATGGTGGTAACTTCCGTGTTGTAATGGGTAAAGGTACTCGGGTCTGTTTTGGGACCACAGGACAAGGTAAAATACAAACATGAGGTGACAATATGAAAATAGTAGTGCTTGACGGATATACGACAAATCCGGGAGATCTGGACTGGAGCGGCTTTCATCAGCTGGGAGAGATTGTCGTGTACGACAGGACATCTCCCGTAGATATCCTGAACCGTGCGGAAAATGCAGAAATCATACTCACAAACAAAACGGTTATGACGGATGAAATCCTGTCCCAATTACCCAGGGCAAGGTACATCGGGCTCCTCTCCACCGGCACAAATGCTGTCGACCTGGAGGCGGCCGCCCGCAGAAACATCACCGTGACGAACATTCCGGCTTACAGCACCAACTCCGTAGCTCAGCTGGTTTTTGCGCTGCTGCTGGAACTCTGCATGGGTGCGGGCCTCCACAATCATGCGGTTCACAACGGTGAATGGGTCAACAGCGCAGACTTCAGTTTTTCCAAAAAACCGCTGATTGAGCTTTCAGGCAAGACCATGGGCATAGTCGGTTACGGCAGCATCGGACGGCAGGTGGCGAAAATTGCGCATGCCATGGGTATGAAGGTTGTTGTCACTTCGCGTACAAGGAAAGCGGAAGAGGAACCGGAGGGCATCCGCTGGCTTGAACTGCCCGAGCTTCTGGCGCAGGCGGACGTAGTCAGCCTGCACTGTCCGCTTACACCCGAAACAAAGGGGCTGATTGGCAAGCAGGCGTTGGAGCGTATGAAAAAAACGGCGTATCTGATCAATACGTCGAGAGGCCCGGTACTGGATGAGGCTGCCGTTGCCGAGGCACTCAACACCGGACGCATTGCCGGGGCCGGACTGGATGTGCTGTCCACAGAGCCACCTTCATCTCAAAATCCGCTGCTTACGGCCATCAATTGCATTATAACGCCGCACATAGCCTGGGCGACGGTGGAGGCGAGAAAACGGCTTATAAAGATTGCCGAGGATAATGTAAGAGCCTTTATTAAAGGCAAACCGGTAAATACAGTCAACTGATGCGGGCAAATGCAGGTGCCGCATAAGTACTCCTTGGATTTTCCACAGGCTTTTCCGCCTAAAAACAGGGTTATACACAGACTTATCAACATTATCCACAACGGCATATCCACAAAACGGACGTTCTGAGGAAAAAGTATACAAATTGGAAGGGGCGGACAGCCCCTTTATTGTTTATATTCAACAGGTCTGGCCGAGTTTGATGTCCGATGCCGACAAATAATCCACAATGAGTTTGTTTATCAGGTCCGGCTGCTGATGATTGATTCCATGTCCTGCATTCTGTATGATTTTATATTGAAAGCCGTTTTCATGATACCACTTCTCTGCCTTGGCTATGTCAGCCAGCCCGTCTTCCCGGCCAAGCAGGAACAGAGACCGGTCTTTCAGTACGGTAAGTTCGTGGTTATCAATTCGGGGTAT
>JAEZMC010000416.1 GCA_023435805.1 Bacillota bacterium
TTTAGCCAGTGGGTAATCGTAAGGTTGCTCACTGGTTTTGTTTTCCGATTGATCGGGTAGGGTAAGCAAATGTCTGCAGCTAGTTCCGTCTCTAACAGGCTGTAGAAAGTATGACTCGCTGCAATGCGGACGCTGATCATTCGCCGTCCATGGCTCATGATGCAACGCCTGCGGCCTCCATGCCGCAGGTTATGGTTCCTGATACCTCATTCCAGCATCGTCATGCTTCACAGCCTGTAATGCTCCTTCACATGCTGTCTGCCATCTGCTTACCCTACCTGAATAAATTCTAAGCTGTAACATACAGGCTTCGATTCCCCCGTATATGCAAATCTTATTGTGCTGCCGTTTTCTAATGGCTCTTTCGTTCGGAAAAATCATCGGCGGCCGGGCCGCATTGAAGCTGTGCGGTCACCGTCACCGGTGCGGATGAGCCGGCATTATTTCTAAAGGAAGGGTTCACCAATGATCGTTCAATCAGCGACTCTTCGGCGCGCTCCGTATCTTTGGCCGGACGGCCGGAAAATATGCGTCCCATGAAGTATTGCTCCATTCATATAAAATTTATTGTATAATAAGGTCATACTTGTCCGTATTATTATGTACGGGGCATACTGATTTTATAGCCGGAATGAAACTGAGAGGGAAAAATGAGGCTGAACAACAGACTGAAGATGATTGCGGACAACATACCGCCCTGTACAACAGTGTCCGATATTGGCACGGACCATGCCTATATACCGATTTATGCCGTTCAAAACGGCTTGTGTGAAAAGGCGCTGGCGGCCGATTTACGGTCGGGGCCTCTGGAAATGGCGAACAAAAACATAAAGCGAAACGGTCTTGAAACGCATGTGGAAACAAGGCTGGGGAACGGTTTGGAACCCATCCTGCCATCGGAATGCGACGTCATCGTCATAGCAGGCATGGGAGGACAGCTGATCCGGGATATTCTGTCGGCCTCCGGTGAAAAAGCGCAAAGGGCACGCTTGCTTTTGCTGCAGCCCAACAACGCGCCGGATGCCTTGCGCAGGTGGCTGTATGAAAACGGCTATGCCATTGTGGATGAAGCGCTGGCCCTGGATGCGGGGAAGTACTATTGCCTGATCAGTGCGCAATGGACCGGAGAGGCGGTTGAAAAAGATTTGTTTACATATTATATTGGAGAAAAGCTGTTCGAAAAAAAGGATCCGCTGCTTCCACAATATATCCGCAAGAAGCTGCGTGAGCTGGAGGTTGTTATTGAAGGCAGAAGCAGGGCCGACGTGGATAAACTCAAGGACAGGGAAGGAATGGCTGAATGGAGCAGCGAGGCCTGTCTGTACATCCGCACAAGGATGAACGAATATCTTGAACAGGAACAGCGATAAAGGAGGAAACACGAATGCGCCGTTGCAGCGAAATCACTGCATTTATGGAGGAATTGGCACCGCGAAATTTAGCGGAAGAGTGGGATAATACAGGGCTGCTGGTTGGGAATACAGATAGCAGCGTAGAAAGGATCATGCTCTGCCTGGATGTTACTAACGATTCGGTAGAGAAGGCGTTGGAATTGGAGGCGGACTTGATCATTGCCCACCATCCGGTTATATTCAAGGGCTTGAAACAACTGACGGAAGGGGAGCCGAAGGGGAGAATTCTCTATTCGCTGATCCGGGGCGGCGTGAACGTGTTTGCCGCCCATACCAACCTGGATTTTGCCGTATCCGGCGTAAATACACAGCTTGCAGCAGTGCTTGGTGTAAACGATGCTGCACAGTACGGTGAAGGTCCGGGCAAAACCGGCTATTTGGGGAAAAGAATGAGCCTTGCTGAATTTACGGATCACGTGAAAAACGCGCTGAATACGCCTTATGTCCGTATAGTGGGAGAGGCGGAGCAGGGAATCAATAAGGTGGCGATATTCTGCGGCAGCTTTGACGACAATCTGGAAGCCGTGCAAGAGACCGGGGCCGACGTACTGGTTACCGGTGAGCTCAAATATCACACCGCGCTGGACGCACGGGAAGCCGGTTTGTGTATCGTGGAAGCCGGACATTTCAGCACGGAGCGAATTGTCCTGCCCGTACTGGAGCGTATGCTGAAGGAACGGTTCCCCGATTTGGAGGTGGTTTGTTACCGGCAGGAAACAGACCCATTTAAAACCTATTGACGGATAGGCTGTAATGAATTATTATATAAGTCCAATAACATTGTGTTGAGTAAGCCAGATAATCGCAGATGCAGTGCCGAAAGGCCGCATGTGAGGAAAGTCCGGGCTCCATAGGGCAGGGTGCCGGGTAACTCCCGGTGAAGGCGACTTCAAGGAAAGTGCAACAGAGATATACCGCCTTGCGAAAGCAAGGTAAGGGTGGAAAGGTGAGGTAAGAGCTCACCAGCGGCATGGCGACTTGCCGGTCTATGTAAACCCCACCTGGAGCAACACCGCAGAGGGACATATGGATTGCCCGTCCGTCCCGGGCAGGTGGCTTGAGCCATTCAGAAATGTCTGGCCTAGATAGATGATTATCAAATACAGAACCCGGCTTACAGACTTACTCATACAAATTATCAGAAGCACCCGCTTATACGGCGGGTGTTTTTGCGTTATTGGGCAGTGAGTCTATAAGCCGTCTCAATAAAACTACTCTATGATGTCCATGATCAATCCTGTCTACCTAAGACTACATACTCCACAAATGCACTTTTTGCTGCTTCAGTAACTGCTCAACACCTCACAAAGCCTTTTCCATTCTCCGGTTTTTTGCTGCCACAGAATAGGAAACGAAGAAAATTAAGATACTAATATAAAGCGGCGACAGATTTATATGAGGTGCATATGCCAAACGAAAAAAACAAGGTTACCTTTGAACGCGCAGATACGGTAGAAGCAGCACGGAATGATGCGGCTCAGGAAAAGGAAAAGATCGAGGAAATCAAGGAACTGGGCAGAATGACGATTTCCAATCCGAAGGGAAATATACACTGCCTTACGATAATCGGACAGATTGAAGGTCACGTTATTCTTCCACCGCAAAACAAGACGACAAAATACGAACATGTCATCCCGCAGCTGGTTGCCATAGAGGAAAATAATGAAATTGACGGGCTGCTGCTTATATTGAATACGGTGGGCGGCGATGTGGAGGCCGGACTGGCCATTGCCGAGATGATCGCAAGTATGGACAAGCCGACTGTGTCGCTTGTGCTCGGAGGAGGGCACAGCATAGGCGTACCGATGGCAGTTTCGACGGATTATTCCTATATTGCGCCATCTGCAACCATGACCATACATCCAATCCGGCTGAACGGCCTGATCATCGGCGTGCCGCAAACCTACGAATACTTTAACAAAATGCAGGAGAGAGTCGTCCAGTTTGTCAGCAAAAATTCGCGTATATCGAAAGAAACCTTCAGGGAGTTGATGCTGAAAACTGGTGAACTTGCCAATGATGTCGGAACGGTGCTGTTTGGGG
>JAEZMC010000012.1 GCA_023435805.1 Bacillota bacterium
ACGACTAGGAATTACCATCATCTACCTTTGCTATTTATATGTAGATATTGCTCTTTTAAAATTCGGGAGAGTGACCATGAAACTGGATTATGTTATGGATGTTGAAAATGACTCTGTCAACTATCAGACGCTGCAGAAGTATAGAAATTGCAGCGTAGTCTGACAAAAAGTAAAATAGATGATAAAAAATAACAAAATTCATAGCGGAATGAATTCAGCTTTGATACAATAAAGCCGACAGGTATTTTAATTTCCGGAGACAGATATGGAAAAGCTGAAGGCATTGTTCCGAAACCGGCTCATCAGGAATAAAATCATTATCATATACATTCCACTCATAATTATTCCGCTTTTTATTCTGGGCGGCATTTCCAACTATCTCTTTACACAGGAAATCATAAAAAAAACGTTCATCAATGTCCAGGACGATTCCAGCCTGATCCTTACACGTATCAACAGCATGCTTTCGAATGCCGAAAGCTGTGCCAACATTATCGTCAAAGATATCAACGGCAAGGATGTCAAAACCTTAATCAAAATAGAAAACAGAGATGAATCCTATGCCTATGAAAAACACAGAAAGATCCTCGATATACTCAACTATGCGCTTATCATATTTCCGGAGGTAGAATCGGCGGCATTCATCGACATGGAAAATGAACTATATTACACGAATAAAAACATGGATATAAACTTTGATGGGGCGCTTGAAAGCGATCTAATGAAACAAATTGAGGAATCTAACGCCATCAATATCTGGTTTCCAATGCAAACCCGGGACTTCCTTACGGAGGATCCAAACACCGCAATACTTACGATTGGGAAGAAAGTGCTGGACATAGACGGAGGAAACACATTGGGCTCTCTCATTTTGAATATCCGTGAGACGTCACTATCCTCCATATACCATAATCTTGGTGCTTCAAAGGGTGGAAGCTATCTTGTAGCGGATAGGAACGGCAGGATCATTTCATCTGATGAGAAAAACATGCTTTTTGTCACTCCGGACAATGAATTGACCAGTGTTGTTCTGAGGAATGATTCCAACCTTCAAAAAACCATAAGAATTGACGGGAAGGACGTATTGGTTACACTAACGCCTATAATAAAAATGGGATGGACGCTGATTAACCAGACCGATCTGAAACAGCTGACTTCAGAAACGAAGAAGCTGACGTTCATTACCTTCTGGATTGGATTGATATGCCTTGCTGTCACGTTGTTGGGCGCAGGTCTGTTGTCTAAGGTGATCGCCAACCCCATCGTGTCCTTGACCAGGAAAATGCAGAAGGTAAAGGAAGGAAGCCTGGATATACAGTACGATGTCAACTCCACCGATGAAATCGGCCTCCTTGCGTCCGGCTTCAATTCCATGCTGGAGAGGATACGCAATCAGCTTGAGAACATCAGGATGGAGCAGCGTAAAAAGCGTGAGTACGAATTGGCTTTAATTCAGGCACAGATCAAACCTCATTTTCTATATAATACGCTTGACCTGATTTATATCTTCTGCAGCATGGGCCGAAATGAAGAGGCCCGCAAAACCACGAAAAATCTGGCTGATTTTTATAGGATCGCTCTCAGCAAGGGGCGTGAAATCATAACCATAGATGAAGAATTGAAGAATGTTGAAAACTATCTTTCTATTCAAAGAGTGCGATATTCCGACATCTTTGATTATGAGATCAGAAAAGATACGGAGGTTCTTCGCTACAGCATACCAAAGCTTACCATCCAGCCGCTGGTGGAGAATTCCATCTATCATGGCCTGAAGCTGAAGGGTAGCTTCGGCAGGCTATTGATTGAATGCGGCTCCGAAGGTGAGAACGTAATCATTTCCATTACGGATGACGGTGCAGGCATCGAGGAAGATAAAATGAAATATCTGCTTGCAGCAAAGAATGAGCAGCAGGATTCCTTTGGCCTGAAAAGCGTCAATGAAAGAGTCAAGCTCTATTTTGGTGAAGAGTACGGTTTGGAACTGCAAAGCATCCCGGGAGTAAAAACCGTCGTGACGATAACAATACCAAAGAGAAGAGAGGGCGGGAATAGCAATGTTTAAAATTATTGTGGCAGATGATGAGATTATATTCAGAGAATATTTAAAAACGTTGATAGATTGGGCGCAATACGGGTTTGAGATATGTTATGAAGCACGTAACGGTATGGAAGCCTTTGAAATGATCAAGCAGTACGAGCCGGATATTGCGCTGGTGGATATCAATATGCCCTATCTGGACGGCCTCAGCCTGGTTGAAAAAATCAACGAAAGCGGAGACAAGCCTTACATTGTACTGATTACAGGACACAGCGAATTCGAATATGCCAGAAGGGCTGTCAAGCTGGATGTATCGGACTACATTTTAAAGCCCTTTGACAGGGACGAACTGCTCATGACATTGCTAAAAATAAAGGGAAAACTTCTGAAGCAGCAAACCGACAGAAATGCGGAAAAAGTCAGGATGGACCTGATGAAGGAGAGCTTTTTGAATTTGCTGGTAAGCGGGGAGCTTACAATCGGTGAGGAAGAAACAATGCAGCAATTCGAGCGTTTCGGAATACATATTGATTTGAGAAATATACTTGTTGCCGGTATTGAGATAGACAACATGTACAGCATGTGGAACGATGCAGGTGAGATTTCACTCTATAAATTTGCTGTTACAAACATCCTGAAAGAGATTATGGAGCAGGATAACCGGCATGTTGTTTTCAACGGACCGGAGGGACGAATCATATCTATCGTTGAACTAAAGGACGATATGGACCCGTCCGGCTGCATTGAAAAATACGGGAGGATAGGTGACCTGGTAAAACGATATTTGAATTTTACCCTTACGATCGGTGTTTCCAACCCGGCAACGGGGATACATTCGCTTAGAAAAGCCTATCTGGAATCCATTATAGCACTGCAGAATAAAGTTGTGCTGCCCAGCCCCGGAGTCATCCCGGTATCGGCAGTTTCCGCAGAAAGTATGAATATAGGCTATTTCCCGAATGAAATCAACGAGAAGCTTTTAATTGCGCTTCGAACCAATGATGATGCCGAAGTATTGCTGCTGATCGGGCATGTTTTTCAATTTATAAAAGAAAAGAGGCTTTCCCTTGATTACGTTTATATCGTGGTCATGGGTCTGGTTTCCCTGTGCTTTTCATACATTCACGAATCCGGCAGGAACGTGGAACAATTATTTGGGAAAGATTTTTCGCCATATGCGGAGATAAAAAGCAAGCAATCCATGGACGCCCTTTATCAATGGTCACTGCAGCTGTACAGAACCGTGCTTGACGCATACGATGAAGGCAGGCTGAAAAGGTCCAAGATCATTGTGGACATGGTGAGGGAGTATATTGAAACCCATTACGCGGACAGTGAACTAAGTGTCGAGGGTATAGCGAATGCAATTTATATGAATTCCAGTTATCTGCGCAAGGTGTTTAAAAAGGAAATGAATATGTCTGTCAATGATTATATTGTAGATAGCAGGCTCAAGAGAGCAAGAGAGCTGATAAGATCCGGCAATTTCAAGCTTTCGGGCGTTTCTGAAATGGTTGGCTACAATGATGCCGGTTATTTCAGCAAATCCTTCAAGAAGAAGTTCGGGGTTTCACCCAGCGAATATGAGATCCTGAATAACAAGTAATGGACGGTACCTTTTTTGGAAGGTGTTATTATGAAAAAAGTGTGTGTATACAGAAGAATAATCTGCCTCTTTGCTGCGTTGACATGTTGTATGCTGCCGGCAGCATGCAGCGGAGGGACCGCGGCTGACGCTTCTGCCGGAATGTCCGACGGAAGAACTGCCGGAACTTTATTGAAGGAAAAATCCGAAAAAGTAAAGCTGAGCATATTTACCCAATATTCCATGGAGGTTGACGAGAAACAGCCCTTTGACTATGCCTATGCAAAAATGAAGACCATTATGCCGGAGGTAGAGCTGGAAATTGATATCCAGCCCCAGGATGATGGAAGCAAGTTGAAGATCTACGCAGCATCCGGCATTTTGCCCGACATCATACAGGTTACTTCAGGTATCATTGAATTATTTAGAAAATCCGGCAATCTACTGGTGCTTGATCGTTATATAACGGAAACAGGGATCGAAAACAGGATCATGCCGGCCTACAGAAGCCTTTTGTGGTCCGAAGACGGACACAGCTATACCATTCCGAGAACTGCGCCGTCCACCCATCTTCTGTTTTATAACAAGCAGGTTTTTTCACAGAACCAGGTAAACCTGCCGTCGGATTATGCTTCGTTTCTTATGGCTGTAAAAAGCTTCAGCTCAAAAGGCATTGTGCCGCTGGCGCTGTTTGCGAAGGAGACCTGGCCGGGTGTGATGCTGTACGAGGACTTCATTACCAGATATGAACCCCGTGGTTTGATGAAAATCAATCTGGATGAAGGGAATCTGAAGGAGGAGGCGTACAGGAAGGCGGCGAAACAGCTGCAGGAATGTGTCAAGGCCGGGCTGTTGGCTAAGGATGCTTTTACTTCGGATTACGATACGGCATTTGCGAGGTTTACCAGCGGAAAAGCCGCCATGTTTGTGAACGGCTGCTGGGCATTGGGACCGCTGGCGGAGGAAATGGGGGACAATGTGGATTTCCTGGATTTTCCCTTTGCCGATGTAGATACTGTGAAAACCAGCAGGCTGAACAGACCGGGCGGTGGCTTTGACGGCGGATATTCCGTGTCGGCAAATACCGCGTACAAGGATCTGGCAGGCAGGTATGCCTGTCTGTTTTCGCTGGAGATTGCCAATGGCAGGGTAGTCAAGGCAGGCGCGCCCAATCCGCTAACCACCGACGGTGTTGCGCCGGAAAGAGGATATCCTGCAATCTCCCGCAAATACGCCGAACAGGCGGAATATTTCCAGAACACCACTGTTTTTCCGTGGGCTCTGGACGCAAACATGGGTGTCATACTGGGGGACAACTGTGCAAAGCTGCTTACGGGAGCGTATTCTGCGGACAGCTTTATTGATCAAACGGATTATGAGCTCGGTAAGGTGTTGAAATAAACCCAACCTCAGCAAAAGGCGGTTAAAAGAAACATACGGTACACATTGCAGAAGATTGAATCGATTTTTACAATGTAGTATCGTTTTTTTCATTCAATTTGCAAGACTGCTGCCATATAATGTGTGCATAAGTTATCGATAGCTTGAATCCTTTCTTTATGGTTTTACCGCAACACGCTCGTCCATCTTTCGAATATGATAGGAGGAATTTTTGTGAACCGAAACGTTTATAAATTATTTTGCGTGATCTTAATTATCATGTTTACAGTATCCATGACTGCCTGCGGCAATGAGAGTAAAGCTGTAACGCCTTCCGCGTCAGACTCCGCAGGGACTACTGTACAAAATACTACGGAACCGTCAACAGAGGGTACATCGGCTGTGCAGGAGGAAAAAGTAAAGCTGAAGATTTTTTCACAGTATTCGCTTCCCGAAGAGAAACAGCCTTTCGACTACGCCAAAGAGCAGGTGGCAAAGGTAATGCCCAATGTTGAGCTTGATCTCGACATAGAACCTCAGGATGACAATGCGAAGCTCAAAACTCTTGCGGCTTCTGGCTCCCTGCCGGATATTATCAGAGTGACGGCCGGTGTGGTTGACCTGTTTAAAAAATCCAACAACCTGCTTCTATTGGATGACTATGTAAAGGAACTGAAAATTGAGGACAGGATCCGGCCTGCATACAAGGGGCTGCTGTGGGATTCGGACAATCATTGCTATGCGGTTCCGCGTACAGCTTCTCCTACATACATCATGTATTATAACAAGGAATTGTTTACACAGAACAACATCAAGGTTCCCACCAATTATGACGAATTTTTGGCATCAATTAAGGCGTTTAATTCCAAGGGTGTCATGCCTGTCTCACTTTTTGCCAAGGAAGCATGGCCGGGTGTCATGCTGTTCGATGCTTTTGCTACCAGGTATGATGCCGGGGGCCTGATGAAGGTGGTCAATGACCGAAAAGGCAGGATTACGGAAGACGCATACAAAAAGGCGGCCACCCAGGTTCTGGAATGTGTAAAGGCCGGAATGCTTTCCAAATCCGCATTCACAACAGATTATGACACAGCCTTCAATCAGTTTACAAGCGGCAAATGCGCTTACTTCTTCAACGGGGCATGGGCATTGGGACCCATCGGCGACAAACTTGGCGATAAGGTTGATTATCTGGATTTCCCATTGGCCGATACGGCAACGGTGGAGGCTTCAAAATACAATAGACCGGGCGGCGGCTTTGACGGAGGGTATTCCGTATCAGCCAATACGCAATATAAAGATATCGCAGCGAAATATGCATGTCTCTTTGCCCTTGAAACAGCCAACGGCAGGGTAATCAAGGCAAGCGAAGCCTACCCGCTTACAACGGATGATGTACAGCCCGAAAAACCCTACCCGGCCATTGCGCTGAAATACGCCGAAGAGTCCAAAAACTACAAGTCCACAACCCGTTTCCCGTGGGGACTCAATGAAAAAGGCAATGTGATTTTAGGTGAAAACGTTGCCAAGCTGCTAACCGGCAGTTATCCGGTCGATAAATTCATAGAAGACACGGATAAGGCGCTGGAGGATGCATTGAAATAAGAAATGCCATATAGCATTCAGGCTGCCATACATATGGCAGCCTGAACATTTTATCAGTATATTAGGGTGGTTATTATGCGCAAAGACAATAGGTATAAATTGAAAGTGTTACTGTTTGTGTTTCCGGCTTTGCTTGTCTTCACGGTTGTGGTCTGCTATCCGGTACTACAGGCTTTATACAAAAGCATGTTCGACTGGGATGGATTGAGTGAACCGATCTACGTCGGCTTCAAAAATTATATCAAGCTATTTGGAAATGACAATTTTTTTATCGCAAACAAAAACGGTTTTATTTTTGCCGCAATGATTACCGTTTATCAGATTGGCCTTGGACTTTTTCTGGCATTGCTGTTATCGTCAAAAGGCGTAAGATGGGGCAGACTATTCAGAACCTCATATTTTATGCCTGTCGTTATATCCACAGTCATTGCCGGGCAGCTGTGGCTCCAGATTTATAACCCGGATTACGGTTTGATCAACAAATTTTTTGAAGCAATCCACTCCAATTACCGGCAGGCCTGGCTTAATGACGGGAATGCAGCCATATATGCCGTTTCGTTTGTCAACGCATGGCAGTATATGGGGGTACATCTCATCTTAATTTATACGGCTGTCAAATCGATTCCCGAACATTACTACGAAGCGGCGGTACTGGACGGAGCCGGAAACTTCACGGCTCACAGGCTGGTTACATTGCCACTGCTGGGGGAAACCTTCAAATTTTGTCTTGTGATCTCGATCACCAGCGGCCTGAAGGCATTTAATGAAATGTATGTTATGACCGGCGGCGGGCCGGGGACCTATACCAATACGCTGACCTACATGATGTACAAACAGGCTTTTATGGCAAGCAACTTCGGGTACGGTTGTTCGGTGGCTGCTGTGCTGGTTGTGGAATGCCTGCTCTTTACAGTTTTGATTAACCGCATAATAGCCCGGGACCGGATCACATATTAGGAAGGTGAAGAGATGAAATCCATCAAGAAGCTGGTTCTATACATTTTTCTTGGCATATATGCCATCTGCAGCGTTTATCCATTTTTGTGGCTGATTCTGTTTTCATTGAAAAATAATGAAGAAATTCTGGTGTCAAACACCTTTGGTATCCCATCGGTTTTTCGTTTTGAGAATTATATCAATGCATGGAACAATTTCAATATCGCTCTTTATTTTCTTAACAGCACATTGGTTTCATCCACAGCCGTTGCGGTCACCATATTGATTTCGCTGATGTTCGCATATGCGACCGCCCGAATGACCTGGAGGCTGTCAACAATAGCCAGGATATACATTACTGCCGGGATGTTCATACCGGTGCAAATCATTTTAATCCCATTGGTCATTCTGGTTAAAAATCTGCATTTGACCAACACCTACCTGAGTTTGATCATACCTTATATCGCATTCCAGCTTTCCTTTGCAGCCATCGTATTCCACGGTTTTTTACGTTCACTGCCGTTTGAAATTGAAGAGGCGGCATATCTGGATGGAGCAGGTATTCTGCGGACTTTTGCCAGCATTATCATACCCATGGTGAAGCCTGCCATTGCATCGGTATTAATTTTTACTTTTATGAACATCTGGAATGAGTTTATGGTGGCACTGATGCTGATAAATAAGGAATCACTCCGAACGCTGCCGCTGGGGCTGGTAACTTTCAAAGGGCAGTTCAATACGGACTGGGGCGGTATGGGCGCGGCCATGGTAATAGCGTCCGTACCAACCATTGTTGTATACCTGCTTTTCAGTGAAAAAGTAGAAAATGCTCTGACTGTAAGTGCAGCTGTGAAGGGATGAGGAGGGTGCCTCCGATGTAAACCATTCGGACATGCGGGATAAGGTTTTATAATATCTGCCTCAACACAGAGATATGTCATATTTTTATACCTAATCTGTTTTTTTGTTCGCACTGTTACATCAGTCGTGATATGATTAGTCTATATTCCAGGCAAAACGTATGGGTCAACAGCGTGAATTCATTTTACGGAGGTTCTTATGCATATCGCTGACAGAGCAAATGAAATAGCATTGAAAAACATTAAAATGCCGGATGGTTTCTGGAGCAGGTACCGGAGGCTTATCCGGGACGAAGTCATTCCGTATCAGTGGAAGGCATTAAATGACGAGGTGGAGGATGCTGAGCCGAGTTATGCCATCAGGAATTTCAGGATCGCAGCCGGTCTTGAGGAGGGTAAATTCGGCGGCATGCTGTTTCAGGACAGCGATATGGCCAAATGGTTGGAAGCAGTGGGGTACAGCCTGGAAACCGATCCGGATCCGATGCTTGAAGCACAGGCGGATAAGGTGATCGAGCTGATCGGAAAGGCACAGCAGCCGGACGGTTACCTCAATACATACTTTACATTGACGGCGCCGGAAAAAAGGTGGACGAACCTGTATGAATGCCACGAATTGTATTGCGCCGGTCATATGATGGAAGCGGCCGTAGCATATTACAGAGGAACCGGAAAAAAGAAACTGCTGGATATCATGTGCCGCTTTGCGGATTATATCGACTCCGTCTTTGGAACAGATGACGGCAAGATCAGCGGTTACTGCGGGCATCAGGAGGTAGAGCTCGCCCTGATGAAGCTTTACAGGGCAACCGGAAACGAACGCTATAGGAAGCTGGCGGAATATTTTATCAATGAACGGGGCCGTGAACCGAACTTTTTTGTTGCGGAATACGAAAAAAGGGGCAGAATTTCGGAATGGACCCATACGGTGACCAAATCACCTGATCTGAAATATGCACAGGCCCATCTGCCTGTCCGCGAACAGACGGAAGCAGTGGGGCATGCCGTAAGAGCGGTTTATATGTACACAGCCATGGCGGATATTGCTGCCGAAACGGGAGATGCCAGCCTGCTTGAAGCCTGCCGAAGGCTTTTTCGGAACATCATGCAAAAACAGCTTTATATCACGGGCGGCGTCGGTTCGACAAATCATGGAGAGGCTTTCACTTTTGATTATGATCTTCCCAACGATACGGTATACCAGGAGACCTGCGCATCCATCGGACTGATCTTCTTTGCCCATCGTATGCTGAAAGCGGAAGCGGACGGTGATTATGCCGATGTCCTTGAAAGGGCGTTGTACAATTCTGTTCTCAGCGGCATGGCACTGGACGGTAAAAGCTTCTTCTATGTCAACCCTCTGGAGGTCTGGCCCGAGGCAAGTCTGAAAAGCCCCGCCAGGTCCCATGTAAAGCCGGTAAGACAGAAATGGTACGGGTGTTCCTGCTGCCCGCCCAATATCGCAAGATTGCTGTCATCGCTGGGCCAATACATCTATACTATAAAAGGCGATATGATTTATACACATTTATTTATCGACAGTGAAACAGCAATGGAAATGAAAGGGATAAAAGTCAGACTAACACAAAAGACAAGTTATCCCTGGGACGGAAGCGTACGAATCCGTATCGAGGAAGCGGACTGCGGCGAATTCACCCTTGCGGTCAGAAAGCCGGGCTGGTGTGAATCGGTAGAAATGAGCCTGAATAATGAAAAACTGAACATAAGCGATAAAAAGGGGTATGTTTATATAAGCAGAAGCTGGAAAGCGGGCGATACGCTGGATATCCTGATGGATATGCCCGCCAGGCTGATAGAGGCACATCCCAAGGTTCGGGCCAATGCCGGCAAGGTTGCCATCCAGAGAGGACCTCTGGTATATTGCCTGGAGGAAACGGATAACGGTCAGAATCTTGCAGCCCTTTCCATCGACACGGAGAAAGCTTTAACAGCAGAGATGGATCAGGATTTATTTGACGGTACGGTCGTAATCAGGGGAAAAGCCTTCAGAACACAGCCGGATAACTGGGAGGATGCTCTGTACCGCCCGTATACTTCAAATGAGGCGGCAGTGGATATCAAAGCAGTGCCCTATTTTCTCTGGGGTAACCGCAAGCAGGGCGAAATGCTGGTCTGGCTCAGAAGGAAATAGAAGAACGGACAAAGACTTGAACATCCATTGATTGCAGTGCCCCAGATGTGATGAAAACAACATTCGGGGCACTGCATGTTTTCCAAAAAAAACATGGCGGCAAGATCAGCAATATACTTGACAAAGCTATTGCCTGTAATGTAATATATAACATGCGCCGGTTTGAAAGCGCAGTGAAGGTCAATTATATGGAGGGGTTCCCGAGCGGCCAAAGGGGGCAGACTGTAAATCTGTTGTCAGTGACTTCGGTGGTCCGAATCCACCCCCCTCCACCAGAACCGTGAAGCCCGATGTCTCATCGGGCTTTTTTGTATAATACTCAAACACATTTTTATGGAATATGGAGGGAACGTTATGGAACAGGGGTTGAAGAAAAAGTACAACCTGGTTACCGCGATTGCCATGGTTGTTGGTATCGTAATAGGGAGCGGTGTATTCTTTAAAGCGGAGGCCGTATTGAAAGCGACCGGCGGCGATATGCCCACAGGAATACTGGCATGGGCTATCGTAGGCTTGATCATGATCGTTTGTTCCTATTCATTTGCTGTAATGGCTACCAGATATGAAAGGGTCAACGGTATTGTGGATTATGCCGAAGTTACCATGGGAAAGAAGTACGGCTACTATATCGGCTGGTTTATGGCCATCATCTATTATCCAACTCTGACATCTGTTCTGGCCTGGGTATCGGCACGATTTACCATGGTCATGCTTGGGTCATCGGACATTACAGGCGGAGCATGCATGACGATTGCCGGCTTCTATCTTATTGCAAGCTACTGCCTCAATGCACTGTCGCCCATATTGGCGGGAAAATTCCAGGTTTCGGCCACGTTTATCAAGCTGGTTCCCCTGGCGCTGATGGCTGTTGCAGGAACCATTTATGGTTTGGCCAACGGCACGCTGGTGAATAATTTTACAGTCGGTTTGACGGCTGATCAGATTAACGGTGCGCTGGCCGATGCCGGACAAACTGCAAATTATGTGGCCAATGCCTCGCCACTGTTTGCTTCCATCGTTTCAGTGGCGTTTGCGTATGAGGGGTGGATTATAGCAACCAGCATCAACTCAGAACTGAAGGATTCCAAAAGAAATCTTCCGAAAGCACTTATCATCGGTTCTTTAGTCGTAGTCAGCGTGTATATTCTTTATTATGTAGGTCTTGCAGGCGGCATCGACAAACTCCAGTTGATCGTAAGCGGACAGGAAGGCGCAAAGCAGGCATTCATGGCAGTATTTTCCCAGGGTATCGGATCTTTGATTTTTGCATTTGTCGTCATTTCCTGCCTGGGTACATTGAACGGCCTGAAGCTTGGATGCACCAGGGGCATGTATTGCTTGAGTGTCCGGAACCAGGGCCCGAATCCCCGTATGTTCAATCAAGTGGATGAAAAAACCAATATGCCGGCCAACTCCTCAATATTCGGTTTGCTTTTGTGCGGAGTCTGGCTTATGTTCTTCTACGGGGCGAATCTGGTTCCCAAGCCTTGGTTCGGACCTGTCGCATTCGATACGTCTGAGCTCCCGATCATTACTTTATATGCGTTTTATATACCGATCTTCCTGTGTATGACAAAAAGCAAAGACCTCAATACGTTCAGGCGGTTTATCATGCCGATTCTTTCGATTATCGGCTGCCTGTTCATGGTGTTTGCCGCTTTATACGCACATTCGCGGACAGGCGGCAAATTGGCGGTATGGAACACGCCGGTCTCATGGTATCTGATCATATTCGCCGTGGTCATGGCAATCGGAGCGTTCTTTTATAAGAAGGACCGCGATTCCGGAAAAAATACCATATGATAAGTCTTACAAGACCGTATCACTTGTAGATGACCTTTTTGTAAAGGAAGAAATTCCAGGTAACGACCGCTCCGATGGCAAATACCTTGGCCAGCAGATACTGCAGCGAAAGCTTGGTGGTCAGCAGGTACATGATGACATCTGAAGCTCCCAGGTTGAATACGAACAGCACCAGGTACATTGCCAGCTGCTTTTTCATATTGGTAGTCGATTTGAATGACCAGAAGCGGTTCATGAGAAAGTTGAACCAGAAAACAATCGTCAGCGCAATGGAGTTGGATACAAGGATGGACAAATTCGCCACATCCTTGAAGACAAAGAGCAAGGTAAGCTCTATGGAGGCGCTGCTGAAGCCTGTGACCAAATAACGCACCAGCTGTCCGAGGGATTCAGGTGTAAGATACTTGCTCAAATATTTTGTGTTTTTAAGTTTTTCCAATATACTGTCGATCATTTCATTCCTTAAGACGAAAATACATTAAACCTGTAGGTTTCTTGTATTTTCGTTTTTTATGTAGTATTATCCTAAAATATTATATAAAATGCACGGGACAATAACAATACATCGTATAATATTATTGGTTTGCTTCATGAATTTATTGTGTTAAAATAAGGTAAGAACAAACCGGGACCCGCCGGTACGGCATCCTTGCGAAGAATGTCACCCTTCCGGCGCTTAAACTGAGTGTTCTCGCAAGAGACAGAGGTCGGAGGTTGTAATGATGAAATTTACAAAGATGCATGGTCTGGGCAATGATTATATATATGTGAATTGCATGAATGACTGCCCTGAAAATCCGGAAAGCCTGGCAAAACGCCTCAGCGACAGGCATTTTGGTATTGGCTCCGACGGTCTTGTACTGATTCTGCCTTCCAAAACGGCGGATTTCAGAATGAGGATGTTCAATTCGGACGGTTCTGAAGCCGAAATGTGCGGAAATGCCATAAGGTGTATCGGTAAATATGTTTACGACAACGGGCTGACCGGGAAGAAAACAGTAACGGTGGAGACGGCAGCCGGTATAAAGACATTGGAGCTGACTTTAGAAAATGGCAAAGTAAGCCTGGTCAGAGTGGATATGGGTGAACCGGTCCTGAAGCCGTCCGATATACCGGTCATAAGCGATAAACCGCTTTTTCTGGCAGAGCCTGTTACAGTTGCGGATAGAACGTTCCAGGTCACCTGTGTTTCAATGGGAAACCCTCACGCAGTTTCCTATGTTGAGGATGTGGAGCATTTCCCGCTTGAGCTGTACGGACCGGCCATGGAAACGAATGCGTTGTACCCCAGGAAAATCAATAGCGAATTTGTTGAGGTGATCGACAGGAAAACCCTTAAGATGCGGGTGTGGGAAAGAGGTGCAGGCGAAACACTGGCCTGCGGCACAGGAG
>JAEZMC010000208.1 GCA_023435805.1 Bacillota bacterium
ATTGTAAAGAACCTGGTCGATATGATGCAGGGCGAAATACAGGTTTTCAGCACGCCGGGAGAGGGCTCTACCTTCATTATCCATCTTACTCTGGAATCAGACCTGAATTCGGAAAATGAGTATAAGAACCAATTGTCGGCAGACTATTTCAAAAATATCAAAACGCTTGTATTGGAAAAGCCGGGAACGAGTATGAACATTATTGACAGCTATCTTTGCGCTTTTGGAATGGGTTGTGAAGTGACCACCTCACAAGAGGGAGCCATCAGCTTGCTTGAGGCGGCAAACAGATCGCCTGTAAAGCCCTTCGATCTGTTGATCATCGACTATGAAGTTCCGTCAGAAGGCGGTTTTGAATTTCTTGAAGTATTGCGCCAGAACAAAGGCATTGTCAAAATGCCGAAAATAATCATGCTGCTGCCTACGATACGCGATGATTTGTTCGACAAGCTGGATGATTACGGTGTGGACATCGGAATCGGAAAGCCGATCATTCCGTCCATCCTGTTGAACGGAATTCTGGACATATTCAAGTATAAGCTGATTGCCGACAACCCGGCATCCGGCGAAGAACCAGCGGATCAATGCGGTTTGACGGAAAATTGGAGAAGTATTCTGGTGGTTGAGGACAACAAGACGAATCAGCTGATTGCGAAATCACTGCTTCAGCAGGCCTGCTTCACCGTTTTGCAGGCGTATGACGGGCAGGAAGGTGTTGATGTTTACCGCGCGCATCGGGAGGAAATCGATCTGGTGCTGATGGACCTGCATATGCCCGTTCTAAGCGGCTATGATGCAGCTAAGGAGATCAGAAAGATGTCGGAAAACGTTCCGATCGTCGCCATGACAGCCGATGTCATTCATGGTGTTAAAGAAAAATGTGAAGCACACGGAATTAATCAATATATCAGTAAACCTTTTGATCCGGACCGTTTTATTGAAACGGTGAAATCGGCGATAAAGGCTTCGTCATCGCTGAAGGATGTAAGGCCGAATATTCTGGACAGGGCTGCAGGCATCAGGAATCTGGGCGGAGACGCACAACTCTACAAAAGGGTGCTGCATGAGTTTCATACCGAAAACAGCGACACTGCTGAAAGGCTGTCTCAAGCAATAGAAGAAAAACGATATGCGGACGCAATACAGATCGTCCATAAAATCAAAAGCAGTTCGGGCAGCATAGGGGCTAAGCTTCTCCACCGAATGGCCGCCGAACTGCAAAAAGCGCTTGAAGAGTGCAGGGAACCGGAAATTGATCCGCTCCGGCAACAGTTCACTGGACTGCTGACGGATTTGATGACGGAAATACAAGACCCGGAAAAGTGAACTCCGCGGGCAGCATGTTAAAAGAGGTTCCTCAACATGCCGGTTCCCGCAATGAATACACCGATCGTACTCCCGATATTGGCCATTACTACAACCATGATGATTTTCAGGAACCGGTTCCTGAAAAAACCCTTCAGGCTGAAAATATCGGTCTGTATATTTAGGACATCCTGTACGGTAGGTTTCTTTATAGCCGCTTCCACCAGCCCGGCAAACCATCCGCATGCCAGCATCGGGTGCAGGGTGGTCAGGGGTGCCGCCGCAAAAGCTGTGAGGATACTGAGCGGGTGGCCCAGTGACAGCGCTGTGAACAAGGCCGCCAATGCGCCTGTCCAGAGCACCCATGCCGATAATTGCTGCAGACCGGTTTGTATATTGACAGCAAAGGAATATATGAGCAGGCCTGTAATGATTGCGGGGATAATCCATCCGGCCACCTTTGAAAAGCGGCTTTTCGGCGGAACCACCGAAATATTCTCAATATCCTGTGTCTTGTAGATTTCTTCCTTTACACCAGGCACGTGTGCTCCTCCCAGAACGGCAACCACCTTTTTCCCCGGAGCTTCCTTTATTTTATGCGCCAGGTACTGATCACGCTCGCTGATCAGAATTTGCCCGATCTGCGGAAATTGCTTCTTCACACCGGCCATGACCGATTCCAGCATATCCTCCTGCAGCAGCTCCTGCAAATCCTTGTCGGATATCTCGGTGTCCTCGTCAAAAGAGAATATCAGGCTGACAAGCAGCTTCAGCTTCTCCCAAAGGCCTAATTTGCGCCATATGCGAAGAAACGTCGTTTGAATGTTGCGGTCCGCAAGCACCAGCTGTGCGCCGGTTTCCTTCGCGCTTTCAATCCCCTGCAGCATTTCTCCGCCGACAGATGTGTTCAGCTTTGAAGCCAGCTTCTTTTGGTAGGAGCTGAGGGCCAGGTTCGCCATCAGGAAGCCTACCCGATTGGATTTGATAACCTTTACGATGTCGGTATTTTCCCAGGCTTTGGGGTTCTGGATATTTTGATAGCGACCTTCGTCCAGCTCTATGCACACACTGTCAGGACGCTCTTCCTCGATCACCTGCTTTACGAGCTCCGCACTTTCCTTTGAAACGTGCGCCGTTCCGATCAGAATAATTTCTTTATCCTGGTATGTCAGCCTTGTAACATTATTTTCACTCATTATCCGTACCGCCTCTTTGTTGAGTTTACTTCCGGGCAAGCCGGGTTTGTGTCAATTTTCATTGTAACATAAAACCCCTGCTGCCGGTGATGTAAAATATATTTATATCTGGCAGAGGCGTTATCTTTGCTTCCGTTTCATTCCCCGAATCACAGCTTTTGCAGCATCGTCCACCCTGAATGACTCGGTAATTTTTTGAAGCGCCTTGTTATAAGTAAAATCATCCAGCGTGTTGTTATTCAGGTAGGCCATCGTCTGCCGGGGCAGCTTTATATAGCATATGGAAAGCGCCCACGCAACCGCCATCTTCACATAGTAGCCCTCATGCTTTATCCTGTCCAGGAGCTGCAGCACGCTGCCGATATATTCTTCTTCCACATAGTAATTCAAAAGCATGACAACACCGAACCGCAGCTCATATTCTTTATCAGAAGCCAGGTAAGGCTGCAGGAATTCCCAGAAGCGCTCTTTATGCCGCTTTGCTGCTTTAAGGCTTGTACAGAAGCTGTCACAGACAGACCAGTTGTTGATCTTTGGAATAAAAGCGGCTGCATGACCGAGCAACTCCTCTATATCCAATTTGACACAACCCAGCACCAGACCGTGCAGCGTGGTTTCTTCAAAGTATTCATCCGGATCCGCTGCCCCATAAGTATTGATATAGCTGCGCCAGTCGCCTTTGGCAATCTCGCCGGCCAGCTTCCGGAGCAGTGGCAGCCGGACGCCCAGAACATTTTTCGTACCGGGCATCAGTGCAGACGAAAATTTGCGGTAGTCTTCCTCCGCAAGTGCCAGGAGCTTCTCCCTGATGATATCTTTCATATGTTAACCTCCATCAAACAAGTATGGCAACGGTGCCCTGAAAGCTCTTTTATGCTGAAACCGATGGAACTTTCAAACACATATCCGGATATCCGCTGAATTCCCGCGACTGCTTTCCATATTTCTGCTGCAGTGTTGAGATCCCGCGCCTGCTTCCTGTCGCCGGCGTTGTCCGGAAATCTACTCTTCCATGTATTCACCGCGAAGCAGCCGGATTTCTTCCGCATAGCCCTCAAGCTCATTGGGCGTTTCCAGGTAAAAGGGCAAATGACGCAGTCTCGAGTGGTTGATGATTGCTGCTATCGCCTTCAACCCAAGAGAGCCCTGCCCGATTTTTGCG
>JAEZMC010000084.1 GCA_023435805.1 Bacillota bacterium
GATACTGGCACATGTAGATGCGGGCAAGACAACCCTATCAGAGAGCTTTCTATATTTGAGCGGCAGAATCCGGAAATTGGGACGAGTGGACAACAAGGACGCCTATTTGGATAACAATGAGCTCGAAAGAGCAAGAGGGATTACTATTTTCTCCAAGCAGGCTATTATTGAAGTGGCTGATACGCAGATCACCCTGCTGGATACCCCTGGCCATGTGGATTTTTCAACTGAAATGGAGAGAACACTTCAGGTGCTGGATTATGCCATTTTAGTGATAAGCGGGGCGGACGGAATACAGGGGCATACGAAAACCCTATGGCGTTTGCTTGACATATACCGGATACCGGTTTTTCTATTCATTAATAAAATGGATCAAAGCGGGACGGACAAAGAAAAAATACTGTATGAAATAAAAAAGCAGCTGGGTGACGGCTGCATTGATTTCAGAGAAGCTGAAACAGCGGGCTTCTATGACCAATTGGCCATGTGTGACGAGGTGTTGATGGAAGCGTACCTTGAAAAGGGACATATTGATATCCGGCAGATTAAAGAAGCCATCAGGGAACGAAAGGTATTTCCATGCTTTTTCGGCGCGGCCCTCAAGCTGGAAGGTGTGGAGGCATTTATGCAGGGGATTGTGAAATATGCCGTGGGCCCATCCTATCCGGATGAATTCGGAGCTAAGATATATAAAATCGGCAGGGACGAGCAGGGAAACCGCCTGACCTATATGAAAATTACCGGCGGTAGACTCAAGGCGCGGGATGTTTTAACCAATGGCGTCTGGGAAGAAAAGATCAATCAGATCCGATTCTATTCGGGACAAAAATTTGAAGCAGTGAATGAGGCGCAGGCCGGTTCCGTATGTGCGGTAACAGGACTTAGTCAAACAAAACCGGGAGAAGGGCTGGGGATCGAAAAAGCTTCCAGCCGGCCTGTATTAGAACCGGTATTGTCCTATCGGATCAACCTTCCGGAGGGCTGTGACCCCAGAGTAATGATCCCGAAGCTGCGGCAGCTCGAGGAGGAGGATCCGGAGCTTCATATCATCTGGAATGAGCAGCTTAAGGAAATCCAGGTTCGCATTATGGGCGAAGTACAGCTTGAGATCCTGCAAAGCCTTATACAAAGCCGTTTTGGCATTGGCGTGTCCTTCGATTCAGGCCGTATTGTTTATATAGAGACGATCGCAAATGTCGTAGAAGGGGTGGGGCACTTCGAGCCCTTGCGGCATTACGCGGAGGTTCACCTGCTGCTGGAGCCGGGAGAGCGGGGAAGCGGCCTTCGGTTTAAAGCAGATTGCAGTGACGATATCCTCGGAAAAAGCTGGAAGAATCTTATTATGGCCCATCTGCAGGAAAAGGCTCATAAAGGAGTTCTCACAGGGTCTGCGATTACGGATATGACCATTACTTTAGTGTCAGGCCGGGCGCATAACAAGCATACGGAAGGCGGCGACTTCAGAGAGGCGACCTATCGCGCAGTTCGTCAGGGCCTGAAGGAGGCGGAATCCATATTGTTGGAGCCGTACTATGCATTCCAGCTGGTATTGCCCGAGAGAATGGTAGGACGCGCTATGAACGATATTGAGAGAATGCACGGGACAAGCCGGATTGTGCGTATAGACGGCGAAACGGCCGTTCTTGAAGGCAGCGCGCCTGTCATTGCCATGCGGAATTACCAGAAGGATGTGACGGCTTATACCAAGGGCCACGGCAGCCTCATATGCAGTCTGAAGGGGTATGAGCCCTGTCATAATACCAAAGAGGTCATGGACATGATCGGATACGATTCTGAAAGAGATTTTGAGAATCCAACCGGTTCGGTATTTTGTGCAAATGGCACGGGATTTATGGTCAGCTGGGATGAAGTGAAGCAATATATGCATGTAGAAAGCTGCTTTAAGCATAAAGGCGATGTATTGGCAGAAGCAGCTGAAAATAAAGCTTCATATACAGAGGAGTATTGGATGGATCCTGAGGAGGTTGACAGGATCTACAAACAGACCTATTATGCCAATCAAGGGAAGAGGTCTGGCTGGCACAGACGAAAAACGCCCACCGGGAGATATTTCAAACAGACTGCCAATATGGAAAAACAGACGGTCTATGTGGGTAAACCGAAAGTGGTCAGAGAGGAATATCTTCTTGTGGACGCCTATAATATTATCTTTGCATGGCCTGATCTAAAAGAGCTTGCGGAAGTGAAAATGGACAGTGCCCGTTCAAAGCTGCTCGACATTCTCAGCAAATATCAAGGGGTCCGAAAATGTCAGATTATCGCCGTTTTTGATGCCTATCGTGTTCAGAGGCATCATGAGGAAATATTCGACTACGATACAATCCATGTGGTGTATACCCGGGAGGCACAAACAGCAGACCATTTCATAGAAAAGTTCGCCCATGAAAACCGCGATAAATATGATATCACTGTTGCAACGTCGGATGGTTTGCAGCAAATCATTATCAGAGGGTCAGGCTGCGCCATATTGTCTGCCAGGGAGCTGAAGGACGAAATGGAAAGGGCTCATGAAAGAGTCCTTCAGGCCTACCGGAAAAAACAACCGTCAGACCGCAATTATTTGCGGGATGCATTATCCGATGATGCCAAACAGCAGATGGAAGAACTTTTGAAAGAAGAAAACGGCAGTTAGAATGCACATGCCTGTGTGCTGATATCGTAGCTCTGCCGGGATTGCTTCCGCACACCTGATAAAAAATCCTCCGCCGTATATATCCCGGCAGAGGATTGTCAGCTATGCTACCAGTTTCAAGAATTCATCCAAAGTAATGGAATATTGCTCTTCTCCCGACTGATGAATATCATGTTTGAACCCGACCTTTTTAAACGCTTTGACAGACCGTTCATTTTGAGGGCTGATGTTTACAATTACCTTGCTTACCCGCCATTCAAAAAAGGCATGCTTCAGACCTTGCAAAATAGCGCTTGAACCTAATCCCTTCCCCCAATTTTTCCTGTCGCCTATGACGATGACCATCTCCGCGTTGTTCTGCCTGGGTACAAGCCTCAGGAAACCAACCGGCTCTTCCTCCTTGCTCACAATAAAAAAGCTTCCGTTCTTGTTGAACAAATGTGTAAGGATGGGCATATTGACTCTGTTCATTGCTTGTTTGATACCATCGGATACGTTCCTGTCTTCATTCAAATACCTTGTTACCTCTTCATCCTCCAACCAGCCGATTATTTTCCACGCGTCATTACTGTAAACCTCCTGCCGTAATTGAACGCCTAAGACTTTCATTACTATAATCCTCCCAAATTATAATAAAAAGCCTTTCATAGATATTCATCCTGCCTATGACGGTTCTTTTCCAATTACACACCAATCCTACCACAGGGATGAATTTATGTAAAACTGAGTAAAGTGCTTTAAGCGTGAATAACTCGGTTTTTCAGGCGTATTCCAGCATAAGCTGACGAATGTGCGCATATTGGTCTTCCGGCCGTTCCGGCTGCCTCTTGGGAGGCTGCTGCCCAGTGCTAACCTGCACTCGTTCCGACTTCCTGTTTCTCTTTCCGCAGCAGCGTATACTGCGAAAAAGTGAACAGGATGATACCGGCCCAAATAAATGAAATTGCGAGGAGGGAGGAGGAATCGAAGCGTTCCTTGAAAACGTAAATGCCTAGAACCAGCTGTATGGTAGGGGACAGGTACTGCAGAAATCCGACGATATTAAGCGGCAGTCGCTTTGTACCTTCCGCATATAAAAGCAGTGGAACAGCCGTCACGATTCCGCTGAGCGCAATCAGAATCCAAAATGTCCAGGGAAGGTTCCCGGAAATACCTGTGCCGTTGGTTTCAGAAATAATTAAATATATAAGTGAAGGGATGCCAATGACCAATGTTTCAAAACCCAGGCCGGTAAGCGAATTCAACGACGACTTCTTTTTCAGCAGGCCGTATAAAGCAAAGGTAACTGCCAGCGCAAGTGCGATAAAAGGAATTCGCCCGTAAAATACTGTTTTTAGGGATACACCGACAGCGGCAAATGCAATACTGATTTTTTGCAGCAATGTGAGCCTTTCCTTGAAAAAGATTCTCCCGAGAAGCGTTAAAATCAGCGGGTTGATATAATAACCGAGACTGGCTTCTATCACGTAACCATTGTTGACCCCCCATATATAAAGGAACCAGTTCATCGCTATAAATACGGCAGGGCCGATAATATTTTTCCATTCCTGCCTGTTGTGCAGGATACTCAGAAATTCCGGCCATTTTCCTTTCAGCAGCAGGATGATGCCCACGAAAAGGAAGGACCATACCACCCGCTGTCCAAAGATCTGATAGGGACTGATGGCATCGACCAGCCTCCAGTAAAGCGGCAGTATTCCCCACATGCCGAAAGCCAATGCTCCATATGTCAGACCTGCAATATAATTTTTCCTGTCCATGCTGATCCCTCGGTTCTTAAATATTCTGCCTCAAAAGGAATGTGCGCTGTGACGGTGGGCCAGGCGCAACAAAACAAGCGCATTGTCCGTGATGTCCGGACAAATATTCTCAATATTATACTACAGTTCCAGAAAATATTCCAATAAAATGAGTTTTAAGTAAGATGACACGGGGTTGAAAGGGATAACAACATAAAAAAGCCCTTGTGAGGGGCTTTTTTGTTGTATTGGGATCAGCTTCCCAGATATGCGGCCTTGACTGCGGAGTTTGCCATCAACTCCCTGCCGGAGCCTGCGAGTGTGATATACCCGGTTTCCATGACATAGCCGATGTCGGCTGTTTGCAGCGCCATATTGGCATTTTGCTCAATAAGCAGAATGGTGACGCCCTGTTTATTGATTTCCCGGATGATATCGAAGATATTACGGACAATAAGCGGCGCCAGACCCAGCGACGGCTCGTCCATCATCAGCAGCTTCGGGCGGCTCATCAGCGCCCTTCCCACAGCCAGCATCTGCTGCTCGCCGCCGGAAAGCGTTCCCCCAAGCTGCCAGGAGCGTTCCTTCAAACGGGGGAACAGTTCATATACCATATGGATATCTTCCGATAAATCATCCTTGCGAAGGTATGCGCCAATCTTCAGGTTTTCCAATACCGTCAGGTCCGGAAAAATTCTCCTGCCCTCCGGTACCAGAGTGATTCCCTTCGATACGATGGTTTCTGTTCCTTTCCCGGTGATATCCTCATCCATGAATTCGATCTTCCCTCCGCCGGACCTGACAAGCCCGGCAATTGCGCGGAGAGTGGTGCTTTTGCCCGCGCCGTTTGCACCGATCAGCGTGACGATGCTTTTTTCCGGCACCTCGAAGGAGATACCCTTGACGGCCTCTATTCCGCCGTAGTTCACCTTCAGATCACTGATTTTAAGCATCCTCGGCCACCCCCAGATATGCGTCGATGACGCGTTGATTTTTTTGAATCTCGGCCGGCGTGCCTTGAGCGATCAGTTTCCCGAAATCCAGCACATACAGACGGTCCGATATTTGCATGACCAGGTCCATATGATGTTCGATCATAAACACGGTGAGGTTGTATTTATTCTTGATCTGGACGATGAATTCCGAAAGCTCCTGTGTTTCCTGAGGATTCATGCCGGCCGCCGGTTCATCCAGCAGCAGAAGCTTCGGGTCTGTCGCCAGGGCGCGGGATATCTCCAGATGGCGCTGCAGCCCGTACGGCAGGCTGCTCGCCAGTTCGTCCTTCATCGCAAGAAGCCCCTGCTCTTCCAGGAGTGCAAGGCTTTCCTCCCTGACCCGCTTTTCTTCAAGATGGTTGAGGCGGAAGGTGGCGGTAAACACATTCTGCCTGGTGCGCATATGCTTCGCGATAAGCACATTTTCCAGCACCGTAAGGCTCTTGAACAAACGGATGTTTTGAAAGGTACGTGCAATGCCCAGCTTCGTGATCCTGTCCGGCGTATGGCTGATGATTTTTTTATATGCCCCTTTGTTCTCGCCGGCATACAGCTTCTTCATTTTTCCCTGCGGGCGGTTTGAAACGATCACCTCTCCGCAAAAGCTGGTGCTGCCGTTTGAAGGCTCATATACGCCGGTGATGCAGTTGAATACCGTAGTTTTACCCGCGCCGTTGGGGCCGATCAGAGCCACGATCTCGCCTTTGTTCACATCAAGAGTGAGGTTGTTGACGGCAATAACACCGCCGAACTGCATGGTCATCTTCTCCACATGAAGAATGTTCTCTGTCATTGCCCGATCACCTCCTCTTTTTTCTTTTTACCGAACCGCTTCCGGAAAAACCGGATGACGGCGTCCAGTGAGAATTCCTTTGACCCCATGATGCCCTGGCTGTAGAACAGCACGACGATCATGATGATGACGGAGAAAACGACCTTGCGGAAGCCGGAACGCATTAACGGCACCTGGAACGAGCCGATAAAGGTTTCGGCGTCAAGGAACCTCAACCACCACTCGCTGCATGCGATAAACAGGAAAGCTGACAGGCAGCTGCCCGAAATGGACCCGATTCCGCCGATTACAACAATCAGAAGGATCTCATAGGTCATGCTGGCCTTGAAAGCGGACGCCTGCACTGTTGTCTGGTACATGGCCAGCAGGGCTCCGCCTATCCCCGCGAAGAAGGAGCTTATCGTAAACGCAAGCTGCTTATGCTTCAGAAGGTTGATGCCCATCGCTTCCGCCGCGATCTCATCGTCGCGGATCGCCTTGAAGGCGCGCCCATACGAGGAGTTGATCAGAAGGACGATGACAGCGATGCAGATCCCTGCGACGGCGAACGGGAATATGGTGGAGGAAAAGACGGGAAATTTACGCAGCAGTTTGGAGGCGTTTGTAACAGGCCCGAGCTTGTCCCACTGGAATACCGCACGTATGATCTCAGCAAAGCCAAGTGTGGCGATTGCCAGATAGTCGCTTTTCAGCTTCAGTACAGGTAAACCTATCAGGAAGGCGAAAACGGCTGCAGCCAATCCCGCCATGATAATGGCGGCGAAAACGGGTACGGTGAAGCCGATGATACCGCCGTCAAAGTATTGATATACGGCGGCGCGGGAATTCAGCGGTATGGTGAAGATTGCATAGGTGTACGCGCCGATCAGCATAAATCCCGCCTGACCCAGCGAAAACAGACCGGTAAAACCGTTCAGGAGGTTCATGGACACTGCTACGAGAGCAAATATCGCACCCTTCTTCAGTACCACAAAAAGCATGGAGGAAGCCGGCAGTACCTGCTCCAAAACAAATAATATGATGAACATTGCCGCGATCAGGGCGGCTGATATGATTATTTTTCTATTCCTGTCCATAGCTTCACCTAAACCTTATCCACAGATTTCTCACCGAAAAGCCCTGTGGGCTTGGCGACAAGAATAATGATCAGCAGTGCGAAAGTAAAGGCATCTGAAAAGGTTGTCCACCCCAGCCCCTTGATGATGTTCTCACAAATACCGATGATGAAGGCGCCCACCACTGCTCCGGGTATGCTCCCGATACCGCCGAACACAGCTGCAACAAAAGCCTTCAGGCCCGGCATGGCACCGGCTATAGGCGTTACAGTCGTGTAGTTTGTAAAGTATAGCAGCGAGCTGACGGCTGCAAGGAACGAGCCGATGATGAAGGTCGCGCTGATGACGGAATTGATTTTGATCCCCATGAGACGGCTTGTTTCAAAATCCCTTGAAACAGCGCGCATTGCCATGCCGATCTTGGTATATTTTATAAGCAGAACCAGTGCGGCGACCAGAATAATTGTAAGAACAGGCGTAACAATGGTTACGATCTTGGTCGTGGCGGTACCGATGCCGACTGAATTGCTGATCAAGGGAACGGTGGGTTACTGTTTGGCCAGGCCGCTCGTGAAATACCACGCACAGTTCTGGAGGAGATAGGATACCCCGATGGCGCTTATCATAATGGACATGCGCGGTGCCGAACGCAGCGGCTTGTAGGCTACCCGTTCGATTATGAAGCCCAGCAGCACGGTCAGGATAATAACCAGCGGAATGGAAACATAAAGCGGTGTAGTTGCTGAAAGATAAACCATAATAAAGCCTGCGACCATGAAAATTTCGCCGTGGGCGAAGTTGATCAGCCTGAGTATTCCGTACACCATCGTATACCCTATGGCGATAAGCGCATACTGACCGCCGACTGATATGCCGGCCAGTATATACGGCAGATTAGCGTTAAATAAATCCATAATGGAACCTCCGTTTGCGACTGTCCCGAAACGAGTTCCTGCTGAGAAAATTGCGGCTGCTCATTTCCGAGGCAGCCTATTTTTCGGTCAAACAGGATAAACAGAACGTGGCGGGGAGATAAGCCCCCGCCACACATTGCCGGGATTTATGATAATTGCTGCAGTC
>JAEZMC010000094.1 GCA_023435805.1 Bacillota bacterium
GTCTCTATTTTCAGAGTTTTCTGCCTTCATCAGCCATTCCTCCTTCCTCGGTTATACTTGGGACTCCTACTGATTCGGTCCTTCACCTCTCGGCTACTATGACCTCTGCTGACTTCTGTATGTTCAGCACCGCCTCGTTTCCTTGTACGGTGGTTACTCTTTTCAGAGCGTTCATACAGATCTCCCCGGGTATTCGCACGTTCTTTCTCTCCATCTATCTGCCACATCTACCGTACATGATTCCGTGTAGTTATTGGGCTTCGACTTGATCAGCAGTTTTACCCTCATGCATAGCCTTATGTGATTTCTATACGTCAGACCAGAGATTTGCCCGTCGGTTAGTATGCTCCCGACATCCGGCTTCCTTCAGATTCCACCTCGCGATGGACACCCTTGCCTTCGGCTGTATCCTTCCCACTACCGGGCGGATTAGGGACTTTCACCCATTAGAACGTGCGCCCGCCGGGCGCACTGATAAAGGGAGGGGTCTCCGGTTTTCACCGGTGACCCCTCCCTTTTATATCGACTAGCGATCAATCCTTGCTATGAATGAACCCTTACGACTGAAGATAATTATAGATCATGATTGCGCTTTCACCTCTGGTGAGCTTGGCTTTAGGCTTGAAATCACGGTTCTTTGCATCTATAATCCCCAGTCCTGCGGCAATGGCCACATAACCGGTAAGGCTCTGATTGATACTGTTCCTGTCTGCAAATGTAAGGTTATAGATGCCTTTAATATCCGCAACCTTGTCATACTTAAGTGCACGAATGATGAATTTTACGGCCTCCTCACGGGTAACCGCATTTCCAGGAGCCTTTTCGCCGGCCTTTACAATGCCCTCCCTCTGAAGATAAGCATATAAATCATCGACTTCCTTATCTGTACTTAAAGGCCTGACCGGGCTGTAGTAATTCAATGTTTTGGAAAGCAATATCATAAAGTCCTTCTGCGTAATGGCTGAATCGGGCTTGAACTGCGCGCCCTCCAGATAAACGCCGTTTTCAGCGAGCACCATGATCTGCTTTTCCGCAGCATGCCCTTTGATGTCGGTATAGTTTATCCGGGCCTGTTCCTTATAAGCTGTACCATCATAATTGAGCAGGCTGCCGGTATTGGCATCGATATGCAGGGGTTTATCCTGTTTGAAGGCATATACCGGAACCACCTTTGCATTGACGGCATAATTTCCTGCAGGCATGATCTTCTGGTCGTTCATACTGCCATACTCAAGCCTGTATTCCAATGCGAGACCCACGTTCTTGAACAGTCTGTCACTTGCCGCAGCAGCGCCGATTACCTTGCCGGTTGCCGGGAAGGTCAAATTGTTGTACCAGTTTATGTTAAAACCGATAATCATCCCGTTAATATTGTCATAATTGATATTCACTCCGTTGTCCGGGAAGACTGTGCCGTTTACAAGCCTGCTGTATATGAAATTGTAGTTGTTGTTTATGCCGTTTTCTGCGCTTTCGCTGGACAGTTTGTCATATTCCACCTGTTTGAAAAATTCCGGGTAGTTTTCAGTAAGGAAGGCCTCAACAGATGCCTTAGCTGCCGCCATATCTCCAACCGGCTTGGTATTGCCCGTATTGGGGGCTCCCCTGTAAAAGCTGGTAATCAGTCCGGTCTTTGCATTAATTGTAACGCTTGTATACTCGTCATATTTTGAGGTGTCACCTGCCGGCTTATTAAAATTGAGAGACCACTGGTATTCATCCTTTGAGGGCCAGCTGTTCCCCAGATAATAGCTTTGCAGCTTGCTGTCAGCCGAAATGTTCAGGAATTTTGAACTGCGTGCGATTTTCTCCGCTTCTTCCTGAGAAATCAGTTTGGCGGCATTCTGAACGGCATTCAGTTCATCCGGGTTCAGTTTGACTTCTTCCTTCGCATGGGAAGCTGAAGCTTTCTGAACGGTGTCAAACATAGCGCCTCCGCCGTAATCGTTATAAAAATAGCTATCTGACAGTCTCTGTCTTTCGCCGGTGAGCGCATTTACACCATAGCTCCCGTTATCATACACAGGCGCATACACCAGATAGGCTTTCAATTCATCGTTGATATAGGAGGACTTATACATCAGCCTCAGGCCGAGGTTTGAGACATAGGCTTCTTCCGCTTTTTTCGCCGATATGGCATTTGCTGCGGAAGGGAAAATCAGGTTGTCGGTCCATTGGCGCGAATAGTCCTGCAATTCACCTGTATCACGGTTTACCGTAACGGTCACCCTGTCACTGTAATAAGGCACACCGTTAACAATACGATAATAGGACAGATAGTAACTGGTATCCATAATGTTGGCCTGGGTGGATTCAGAATATTTGAGTTTTTCCAGAAGACCCGGCTCAATCCATTTGATATATCCGTCTGCTTTTGTCTTTGCATCCTGTCTGCTGTACTTAGGCAGCTTTTTGGTCTGTATGTAATCGCCCGGTGAATACTTGTTATAGCCGATAATGCTGCCGTTCTCGTCAATCCTTACATTGATGCTGGTTTCCATATTGTCGGAACTTCTCCAGGTAAGGTAGAAAATTTTCTTTGTGCCTTCAGTGCTGATGCTTGAAGTGAACTTATAACTTTCAGGCACGGAAAACTTGGTCTTGGCTATCTTAATAGCGTTTTCAAGAGCTTTGTCCACACTCGCTGCAAATCCCTGAACAGGCAGCGCCAGTGTAAAAATAAATATAAATGATAATAATAATGCAGCCTTTCTTTTCAATCAAATCATCCCCTTTTTTATTATGTGCACTGCATTTTGACCGTCGGTACAAATGATTAGACTCACTTTCCCGGTATAGGTTCCATATTTTTCACACAGAAATAAAAATAGGCCGGGGACGCTTCCGGTATGTCATTGCAGGAAACGTCCCCTTGATAAGATTATTGGGTATAAAAATTAAACAGAAAGCGGTTGGAACATGATTGAGTTTGTCGCGCAAAATGAAGAAATAGAAATAAAAGCGTATGACCCGGAAACTACCCTGGTTGACCTCGTTGAGGCATTGGAAGCCTTCAGGCTGACCTGCCCCCTCAAAACAATTGATTGCAAAGGCTGTGGAGATTGCTGCAGCGACAATATACCCGTGCTGGGCTTTGATTTGCAGGTGCTGCAGGAAGGGCTGGGCATCGGTTTTGAACATGCAGCCAAACGTATTCTAACATTGCCGGATAAACCGGACATACCCGCAAGGCGCAAGGCAATAAGGGAAATGTCAGAAGCTGCATCCATTACGGGGCTTGAAGCCGCCCTGCTGTATGAATACAATAATGCCGAGCCGCTCATTCTGGCCAAGCAAAATGACGGAACATGCTGCTTCCTGAAAAACAGGCTCTGCTCCGAATATATGATCCGTCCCTACAGCTGCGGTTTATATCTGTGCAATATGGGAGAAAGGCTGTCGTATCTTCAGGAAATGATCATACGTCAGGGTACGTGGCATGCCTACTATAAGCTGGGATGGATTGAAGAGGGAGACATCTCCCACAACCCGTTTTTAAAAGCCGGCACGTATAGGGAACTACGGCTCGCCGATTTTGATTTCAACCTGGGCAATACACTGGACCAGTTGTTTTTCTACTTTTAATACCGATGAGGGGTGATACCGGAAGCAGCAGTAAGCATACAAGCATCAGACTTTATATGCTATTTCCCGGTCAGCACCAGTATCCCTCCGGCCAGCGGCCTTTCCTCCCCTTTGAAGGATGGCCTGCTGACAAGCTTTCCTTCGACGATCATCTCGGTGGATGCACCACCATCAAGCATGGCGGCATCTTCAGCACCACAGCTGATGAGGTATTCCGCCAGCTCCTGCCCGGTGAAGCCGGCACTGTAACCGGGCTGCCTTCCGTCCACCGTAAGGAATATGACCGTACCATCAGCTTTAATGCCGACAGCCGTCCTCTGATCACGGTTTGTCATCACCCCTACCCACGCGTCCTTCGCTGCAACTACCGGTTTCCCCGCCCGTACCAGCCAGCTCCCGCATTCATATGCATCCGCATGCGCATCCAGCGTCGGCAGGTGGGACAGCCTGATTGCATCGCCTACCTTTAGCGGGATGGTATCGCTGTCGTATTTTTCGGGGTCAAAAAAAGAAATAACCATACCGTTCTGCGGAATTTCCGTTTCGGACCTGCTATAGGCAACTTTTGTTACTACACCATTCTCAACCGAAACCGAATAGTTTGCCTTATCCGCTCTGTTACTCATTCCATAGACCGGCGTGTACACCGCCGTATCTCCTGTGCCTGCAGGAGAGTTCAAACGGTCGATCGGAATCTGTCCGCCGCCGTTTTCCACTAC
>JAEZMC010000100.1 GCA_023435805.1 Bacillota bacterium
TCCTTCGCCCATACTTCATTGGATTTTACTGTTCCGTCTTCACGGAAGGTTATTTTGTGAACGGCACCGTCTCCGAAATTGCCTACGTACAGGTTTCCATCGGGATCAAATTCAATACCGTCCACCCCATATTGGCAATCCCTGTTCAATGTTAAGAACGTCGCAATGATATTTCTGTCCTCCAGCGTATTTTTCACATCAATATCTTTGTCCTCCAGCGCGAATCTATATACGCAACTGACTAGAAGGCCCGAAGGATCCTTGACCTTCGATAGCATGCTCTGCGTGACATAAATGTAACCGTCACGTATCCTCATCCCGTTCGGGTGCTCCATATTGTCCGCTATAACCGTGCATTTGACTACCTTGTCGTCCTGGATCCCCAGTCTGAGGATCCGCCCTTTGAACTGAAGCTCGGGCGCGCCGGACCAACCTTGGTTGTCACATATGTATATATCTCCATCCGGTCCGAACGCGATTCCCATCGGGCAGGCTAGTCCCGTGTCCTCCCGGACAGGTACATCCACCCATTTTCTCACATTCCTGTGGGAATCAAATCTTAAAAGGCAGCCCTGTTTGGAAGGGTCAGCATAGTTCGGGCATGCCAGAATCAGGTCCCCGTCTGGAGCAACAGCCATTCCGTCAGGCGTTGCTACATATTCGGGTAATTTTGCAAAAAGTTTTGGAGTCTGCATCCATTACACTTCCTTTCTTATGATTTCTGATATCGGTTTCCAACGATCAGATTTATGCTAGCTTTTATAATAATCGTTTGCCGCCGCTTCCATCAGAAGGTAAAAAGCCTGCCCTTCCGCCGCCGTACCCGGATAGTCAAAGCTCGGTGATGCACATACACCCTGAACGTATCCACACTGGTCCACCTTGCTGTTGGCAGCCTCCCGCAGGCGTTCTGCATATTTCAGGCAGGATTCGGGAAGCCAGCGCCCAGCCATGCCGCGATACAGGGTATAGGCCAGCATTTGCGAAAAGTTTGTCTCTACAAAGGTGTCCGGATTATCCACAACGTCATGGAACAGGCCATCCTCCCTCATATACGCCAGACTGCCATCCACGCCTTCCTTGACAAAGCCTGTGAGCATTTCTTTCTCCGCTGCCATGGAGGGCGGAAGATGCCCAATAACCCGCGTCATACCGGCTAATGCCCATCCGTTTCCAACGCCCCAAAAATCCTTCCGGGTATAGGTTTTCCGGGCATCATCCCACATATGGGAGAATAGCTTTTTCTCAGGATCGAAGAGAACCTTTCTAAAAGCCTTGATTTGTTTCACCGCTTCGTCATGACAACCGGATGCGGCGAGAAATGGAGGGGCCATGTACAGAGAATCCACCCACACCTCCGTCCTGTCATTGAGGTGATAGAGGATTCCATCACTGCCTCTGGGGGCCTTGTTTAACAGCCAGTCCAACATCTTCCGGGCTGCATCCGAAAGCCTGACATCTCCTGTTAGCCGGGCAGCCGCCAGTAAAGGCTCACCATTGCCGGCAGGGTCCGTTACTGCGGCAGCATGATCCATTACAGCCAGTCTTCCGTCGGCAATTTGACGTACAACAGCTTCCCTGGCCATTAAAACAACGGTATCCATATCCCCCTGTTCTAGAAAAGCCTGCGCAGCAACTCCCTGTTCCCATGAATGCCTCTGCATGGCAAGAAGCGCCTTTTTCACCTTTTCAATTCTTTCTATCCTATCCATCTCTGCACCTGCCTCCGACCCTTATGTCCTATGACTGCAATTCATCCAACACGGCTTCCCACTATTTTTCAAGTATCTATGTACTTATGTAATTTTGTCTTTACATTATCAGACAATATTAATTCATTTTGCAGAACAAGAAAGCATCTACTCCCGTCACTTCCTGATCAGCTCGACACTGAACTGGTTTCTGTCCCCCCTGTAACGTGCGACGGAGTATTCCACAGGGATATCATCCTGTGTATACGCGACGGTTTTGACCAGGCAGACGGCCTGATTTTTTTTCATCTTGAGCAGCCTTGCTTCTTCATTGCCGGCATTCGTCGCCTCTATCTGCCTGATTACCCTGACGACCTTTTTATTGAACTTCTCCTCCAGTACATGATAAAGAGAATGGTTCACCAGATCCTCGTTTAGTATTCTGCCGAAATACTTGCAGGGCAGATAAGTTTCAAGGTATACCACAGGTTCACCGTCCGCATACCGTAAGCGTCTTAAATAGATCAGTTCTTCAGCTGCGCCGATTTTCAGCCTATGGTTGATAGCAGCGATTCCAGCGACAATTTTGAAATCCAGGACTTCCGTTGATGGGTTCAGCCCCTTGTTCAGCATTTCCTGATTAAAGCTCTGTAGCTGCTGAAAAAAACGTTCGTCGATTTTTGGCTTTGAAATAAAAGTGCCCTTGCCCTTCATCCTGTGAAGATACCCTTCAGCTACAAGCTCGCTCAATGCCTGCCGGATTGTAGGGCGGCTGATACCAAGCTTCTCACTGAATTCGGCTTCCGTCGGAATACTGTCTCCCACCTTGAGGTTGCCATTCTGGATTTCACCGATAATGCACTGTTTCAGCTGATAATACAGCGGTACGGGAATATTTTTATCCAGTTCGATTTTTTTATTTTTAATATACATCGGCCAATACCCCGGTACATTCTTATAATGTCATTACATATTTACATTGTACAGGAATACATCCGGATTGTAAAGCGATTCCCTTGACATTTAATTGATATCATTGTAAATTTATATAAAAACCAGCCCCGTTGCGCTCCGGAAGCTCCATTCAATAAGCAGCGTTCAGGTAAACGCCACGGCTGGTTTGCAGAACAGTAGAATGGATGAAACAGTAGGGACACACCCGCAAAAGAAATATCTGCGGGTACGGAAAGACGGTAGAAACGGTAGAAAGGAAGATGTGAATGATTATAGTAATGAAGTCCGGCTCACAGGAAAGTGAAGTTCGGGAAGTTTCAAAGGTACTTGAGTCGCTTGGTCTCGGAGTGCACATATCCAAAGGTACCGAGAGGACAATCATCGGCGTGATTGGCGACAAAAGGGTTCTGAACGATATTCCGCTGGAGCTGATGCCCGGCGTGGATAAGCTGGTACCGATCATAGAAAGCTACAAACTGGCGGGCAGAACTTTTAAGCCAGAGCCCAGCATCATTAACGTAAAAGGGGTGGAAATCGGAGGCAGGGAGCTGGTAATGATGGCCGGCCCATGTGCAGTCGAAAGCCGACAGCAGGTTTTTGCCGCCGCAGAAGCAGTAAAGAAATCCGGCGCCAAATTTCTCAGGGGCGGCGCTTTCAAGCCCAGAACTTCCCCTTACTCCTTCCAGGGCCTTGAGGAAGAAGGCCTTAAAATATTGAAGGAAGCCAGTGAAGCTACAGGGCTGATTACTATAACAGAAGTCATCAGCGAATACTCCGTTGAAATAGCGGATAAATATGTCGATATGTTCCAGATCGGTGCGCGTAACTCGCAAAATTTCCACCTGCTCAGGGAGGTCGGACGTTCCGGCAAACCCGTACTTTTTAAAAGAGGCTCCGCGACTACAATCGATGAATGGCTTAATGCGGCGGAGTATATCATGAGCGAAGGCAACTACAATGTCATCCTTTGCGAGCGCGGCATCCGTACTTTTGAAACCGCAACAAGGAATACGCTGGACATCAGCGCTATTCCGGTTGTAAAATCGCACAGCCATCTGCCCATTATCGTAGACCCCAGCCATGCGGCCGGCAGAACTCAGTATATACTGCCGCTGTCAAGAGCAGCTGTTGCAGCGGGCGCAGATGGGCTGATCATCGAAGTGCACCCCAACCCGAGATGCGCTCTGTCGGATGCGGCGCAGCAGCTTGCACCCGAGGATTTCGACAGCTTGTGCAAGGATATTGGAAGGATTGCCGAAATAGTAGGCAGAAACTTTAATCATGAGACCGAATAAAATAACAATCATCGGCCTGGGCCTTATTGGAGGCTCTTTGGCCAGGGCACTGCATGAAAAACTGGGTTATGACCACATAACAGCCGTGGACGCCGATTTGCGCTCATTGGAATCCGCCCTGAGGGACGGCACGATTTCCGTCGGGCTCCAGTCTCTGGATCCAGGCATTTATGATTCGGATATCATATTCATCTGCACACCGGTGAAGCAGGCATTCGACTATATACGTACACTGGCTGAAAATGTGCCGGATTCCTGTATTATAACCGATGTGTGCAGTACAAAGGAGGAAATCACCCGTTATGTGGATGCACTGCCCAAACCGCCCTGCTTTGTTGGAGGACATCCCATGGCAGGTACTGAAAAATCCGGCTATGCAAGCAGCTTTGCGCACATGTTTGAAAATGCATATTACATATTGACCCCATGCTCCACCACATCATCTGATGCGGTGGATACGCTTACCCATATTGTATCAGGCATCGGCGCGATTCCGGTCATTATGCCTGCAGACGAGCACGACAGGGCTACCGGTGGTATAAGCCATCTTCCCCATGTAGTTGCTGCCGCGTTGGTCAATCTGGTCAGGGATCTGGACGGAGGCAGCGGTAAAATGCAGACACTTGCGGCTGGCGGATTCAAGGACATTACCCGCATTGCATCCTCCAGCCCCGTCATGTGGGAAAATATCGTATTGAGCAACAAGCTGCGCCTTTCGGAATTGCTTTCTCAGTTTAAAAGCATGCTGGAGGAGTTTGCAGCCAACCTTGAAGATGACAATTCCGAGGCGATATCCCGTTTTTTTGAGGAGGCCGGGCGCTTCCGGGACTCCATCTCCGCACAGGGCAACGGCCTCATACAACCCATCAGCAGGCTTATTGTGGACATTGAGGACAAACCCGGAATGATTGGTGAAATAGCAACAATTTTGGGTAAGAATAATATAAATATTAAAAATATAAATGTTACCAACAGCAGGGAGTTTGAACAGGGCTGCCTTATCATCGCCCTGCCTGACGCTGCAAGTGTAAGTATTGCCTTTGACCTGCTTGTGAAATCAGGATATAAGGTATATAAAAACAGATGATCCAGTAACATTTAAGCGGCCAGAATATTTTTTTGGGGGGAAAGACGTGCTAATAGAAAGTAGAAATTCCAATGCGTTAAGGGGAGAAATCACTGTACCAGGAGACAAATCCATATCCCACAGAGCTATCGTGTCGGGCGCGCTCGCAAGTGGCACCACTGAAATTGATAATTTTCTGCTTAGTGAAGATTGCATCAGTACGATCGAATGTTTCAGAAAAATGCAGGTGGGAATTGAAATGCTGCAGAATAACAAAGTCAGAGTGCAGGGCAGAGGGTTATATGGCCTGAAAGCTCCCGCCACCGCATTAAATGCGGGCAGGTCCGGTACTGCGATCAGACTGCTGCTGGGCGTACTGTGCGGACAATCTTTCACCTCCAATTTGACAAGAAATGAATCGGCTGTCAAAAAGCCGGTCGGCAAGGTGGTTGGCTACCTGAAGCAAATGGGTGCGAGCATATCCGGCAAAGAGGACTGTAATTTGTGCCCGCTCGTCATCTCGCCGTCCAGCCTCAAAGGGATAAGCTGCAATCTTTCCATTCATGAAACCCACATTAAATCGCCCTTACTGCTGGCCGGCCTGTATGCAGAGGGGGAAACCCTGGTCAGGGAGACCTTCAGGTCAAGAGATCATACCGAGTTGATGCTCAACTATTTCGGGGCTGATATCAAAACCAAGGATCTTGATGTCAGGAGCCATTCTGTTGAGAACCTTTACGCACAGCATGTCACCATACCGGGCGACATTTCAATGGCTGCCTATTTTATTACGGCTGCAATGCTTGTGCCCAACTCCGACATTGTGATCAGGAACGTCGGTGTAAACCCGACCAGAACCGGCATATTAAAGGTTTATAATGCAATGGGTGCGAGGATTGAATTGATGAATGAACGGGTCGTCAGCAATGAAAAGGTGGCAGACATCCGTGTAACCGCGTCACCCCTTTCAGGTACGGTTATAGACCAGTCCATGACACCGGGCCTGATTGACGAGTTTCCCGTCATCGTCACAGCGGCGGCATTTGCCAGCGGCACTACTGAAATAACCGGACTTGCAGGTTTTAAAATAAAAGAATCCGGCAAAATAAAGGCTATCGCACTGGAGCTTTCCAAAATGGGGGCCAAAATCACTGAAACGGGAGACGGCCTTGTCATAGAAGGAAGGGAAACACTCAGGGGCACCGTCGTAGAGAGCTACAACAACCACTCGCTGGCCATGGCATTATCCGTTGCAGGACTTGCTGCGCAAGGTGAAACCATGATCAGAAAGTTTCAGACTGTAGACATTGTGTATCCGGGCTTTTTCCAAACACTGAATAAATTGTAGAGGATTAAAAGCAAAGTCCGGCCGAATCAGCCGGACTTTTTCTTTTCTCCGAATTTTTCCTTGATCCTGTATCCCAGTACCATTAGGCTGTCACTAAGATGAACATTCTCTATGATGGTGTCATACGGCAGCTTTAAATCCATGGGCGAAAAATTCCAGAGCCCTTTAATTCCAAGACGAGCGATTCTTTCTGCCACCTCCGGCGTCTGTTCGTACGGCACGGTAAGCATGGCAATATCTACCCGGTTATTTTTCACAAATTCCTCCACCCTGTCCAGGTGCATGATTTCCATCTCATTGATGCTTTGCCCGACAAGATCGGCATTGATATCGAAAAGGCCGATAATATGAAAGCCCCTTCTTTCAAAATTACCGTAATGGGCAAGTGCTCTTCCCATGTTTCCGGCTCCGACAATGATGGTCTGGAATTTGTTGTTTACACCAAGTATATTGCCGATTTCCTTGTATAAAAACTCAACATTATAACCGTAGCCCTGCTGGCCAAATCCTCCAAAGCAATTCAAATCCTGTCTTATCTGAGATGCGGTAATGCCCATCCGGGCACTCAATTCTTTGGAGGACACTCTGGTGATATCCATCAAGAGCAAATCCGATAGATATCTATAATACCTGGGAAGGCGTCTGATCACTGCTATGGAGACCTTTTTCTTTGAAGTCATGAATTTTCTCCTTCCGCATTTGCTGATAATAAAATTATACTTTTTTGATATTTTTTTGTCAATATTGCCCGTAATATGCTTTTTTGTTACAATAGAACCGATTATAATGAAAAAAATAAGAATACGGTGTTCTCATGATTATATTAGCATGTAACGATATTAGTCTTTCATATGCAACGGATGTCATTTTAAATAAAGCCAGCTTTAGCCTGCAGCAAAATGAAAAAGCAGGATTGGTCGGTGTCAACGGGGCCGGCAAGTCAACCCTATTCAAAATTATCACCGGCAGCCTGCAGCAGGATTCCGGTGAGGTCTTCATATCCAAAGGCCTGCGAATGGGATACCTGGATCAAAGCTCGGGCTTGGAATCCGAAAATACCATCTGGGAAGAGATGCTTACGACATATTCTTCTCTGATCTCCATGGAGCAGCGTTTGAAAACGCTCGAAAAGAATATCAGTCAGGAAAAAAACGACGAACGCATCCAATCCATGATTGTGGAATATGACGCGCTGCTGGAACGCTTCTCACGCGAAGGCGGATATGAGTACAACAGCAGGGTACGGGGTGTTTTGCGCGGACTGGGCTTTGACGACGAGCAATTCAATCTGACAATACAGGCGTTAAGCGGAGGCCAGAAAACCCGTCTTGCGCTGGCAAAGCTGCTGTTGGAGGAACCCGACCTGCTACTGCTGGATGAGCCCACCAATCACCTGGATATTGGTGCGATCGAATGGCTGGAGGACTTCCTTAAGAACTATAAAAAAGCTGTGTTAATTATATCGCATGACAGGTATTTTCTTGACGCGGTAACCACCAGGACGATAGAACTGGAAAACTGCGTATGCACCGCCTACATCGGCAGCTATTCTGTTTATGCCGAAAAGAAGGCGGTTGTGCGGGAAATCCAGCGGAAGCATTTCGAACAGCAGCAAAAGGAAATTGCCCGGATGGAGGCCTTCATCGAACAGCAAAGGCGGTGGAACCGGGAAAAGAACATTATTGCAGCGGAGAGCCGCCAAAAAGCCATTGATAGGATGGAGAAGCTGGATGCTCCGAAAAAACTGCCAGATAGCATAAAAATCAAGTTCACGAGCAGTATAATCAGCGGAAATGATGTGCTTTCCGTCGAAAACCTGTCCAAAAGCTTCCCCGGGAAAGAGCTGTTCCGGCAGATCAGCTTTCACGTAAAACGGAATGAGAAGATTTTTATACTTGGCCCGAACGGTTGTGGAAAATCCACCCTGCTGAAAATATTGGCCGGCAGAGTATCCCAGTCCGAAGGCGGCTTCGAATATGGACATAAAATCGTATTGGGGTATTACGATCAGGAACTGGAAGGCCTGAATGAAGAGAATACCGTTTTGGAAGAGGTATGGAACGATAATGAAAAACTGACGCATACTCAGATACGGAACGCGCTTGCCCAATTCCTTTTTACCGGCGAGGATGTCTATAAAAAAGTCGGCATTCTGAGCGGTGGAGAAAAGAGCAGGGTCGCTTTGACAAAGCTGATGCTTTCCGGAGCCAATCTGCTTTTCCTTGACGAACCCACCAACCACCTGGACGTTAATTCCCGCGAAGCGCTGGAAGAGGCACTTCTGGCCTTTGACGGGACTTTGCTGGCCGTCTCCCATGACCGTTATTTCATCAGGAAGCTGGCTTCCAGGATTATCGAGATGACCGGGACCGGACTGGAGGATTACAAGGGTGACTATCCGTATTACCTGGATCACCGCAGACAGACCGGCGCAAGCGGAGCCGCAGGAGGCGCCCAGACCCTGTCGGCCTCGAAGCAGGAACGCCTTGAAGGCAAGGAAGAGAGGGCCAAAAAACGAAAGCTGGAAAAACAGCTGACTGCATGCGAAAATGAAATCAGTGCGACAGAAGCCCGTCTTGAGGAAATCTCGGTACAAATGTCTGACGAAGCCTCTCAAAGCGACCATGTCCTTTTATCTGCGCTGCATCATGAACAGCTCGAGCTGGAAGGCCGACTGGATGCGCTTTACAGAGACTGGGCAGAGATAACGGAGCTTTTGGAAGAAAGCGAAGGCGGCAAACCTCAGGCTTGACCACCTCAGCATCCACTTTGGTCCTGGTCAGAGCTACACGGTAATCCTACCGGAGGCCTCCCGCTTTAAGCACAGAATACTGGTGATCGGGATCAATTTCACCGTCCAGATGCCGCCGCCCATTAAGAAAATACAGGTCAAAATGCCCGTTCATACCATTCCCCGCAATCGCATCATAATTTGGTCCATAACCGTAGTCACCGCTTCTCCCGTCCACATTCTGATTCAGCGGTACAGAATCCACACCCGCATGCGGCATGCCTGATACGGATACGGCGAACCTGCGTCCATCCACTTCCAGGATGAATGCTCTTCTGGTCCAGTTCCAGCTTCCGCCGAAAATTTGCTTCATTGTCTGCGTATCCTGCTCCGTCAATGTTTCCGTATCAGAATGGCTTGCACCCATGGTACGCTTTACCATAAAGCTCCTGCCGGAAGATAGGTCTGTCAGTTTACCTGTCTTGCCTACAGGGAGCACATACTGTCCCTGTTTGAACCAGTCCAGCACCTGTCCGTATTTACCCGAAGCGGAAGCACCCTGTGCAATGGCATGTACCGGGATCTTCAGTACCTGTCCCGGATACAGCACTGCAGTCGAAGTAATACCATTGGCTGCGGCCAGCTCATAATCCGGTATCCCGTATTTCTGTGAAACAGACCAGATGCTGTCGCCGCTTATTACCGTATAGCTTTTATATGTTACCGTGTCCCTGCTAGTGTCCACCGGTATTTCTTCGCTGAAATATGTGCTTTTTGCCGGAGGTGTCAGTTGCTGCCGGATTCCTGTAACAGTGTAGTAAACATATCCGCTTCCTGCACTGGTGTCCGCCCTGTACCAATCACCCATTTTCCCCCTTACCGTGATATCCTTTCCAGCCGGAAGGTATCCCTTGACCGAATAGCTGAAGCCCGGTCCGCTGAATACCGTGGTTCCACCGGTGGTATAAGCAGGTATGGAGATGTCTGGAGCCGCAAGCTTCCTGATAAAAAGCTTCTGCCCCGCATAAATCATGTCTCCTGTAATGGAATTGTTCTTCTTGATGGCTGCGATCGATATAGAGAAGTTCAGAGAAATTTTCCACAGGGTATCTCCCTGTAAAACCGAATAGACCAGCCTGCTGTCTGTGGGATTATATAACAGGATTGCTTCCCGTTCCTCGTCGTAATATTTGGCGGCGCCAAGCTTGTCCGCAGTAAATATGGCGGGTACCATGATCCTGTTGTTTATAATTTTCATCGGTGCTTCCGCCTTGATATATTTGCCGTTGCAGCACATTGTGCTGTCATTCAGATAATATGCAAGTTCCTGCTGGCCTACCGCAATGGTGCCGGACAGCGTGTCCTCGCTGAATCTGAACGACCCGCCCAGGTATTGGGCTAACTCGGCTGCCGCAGCGTAAATAATTCCATTTGAAGCGCTCACCGTGTTGTCGGGCAACCGGGTGTTGTTGACATAAATGGATATACCGGAACTTGCGGCAGTGACGGGCATCGGTTGAAATGCCAGGATAATAGTGCAGATAAGCAGTATGAACAGTCTCTTCAACTTCATAAAAACACTCCTGGTTTACATAATGTTATCTACATTATAAGCTATCCAGGAGCATATCGCATCCGGTAAATATTACTTACACGTCCAACAGGAACCTTTGCTTATTTAAAGTAATGATCAATTCCTTTCTTGATAGCAGCTGCTATTTTCGACTGGTATTCATCCGTACCCAGTTTTTTCTCTTCCTCGGCATTGGAAAGAAAACCGCATTCCACGATGGTAGTGGGCGTCTTTAAATCCGTCAGTATGACAATCTGGTCTTTCTTCTCCTGGGGCTCCCGCTTGTTGCTGTTGTCCAGCATTTCCTTCATGGATTTTTGGATGCTTGTTGCCAGCTTCAGGCTATCAGGCGAATTGGGCGGATAGAAGGTCTGAGCGCCGTAGTACTGGGTTTCGGGGAAGCCGTTCATGTGAATGCTGATTACGATCTGGGCACCGCTGTTGTCCATGATGCTTTTTCTTCTAGTGAGGTCCTGCTTCCGTTTATCGTAGATGTTCGTAGTGCCCTCCGTATATACCAGTCGATCTTCCTCACGCGTCATGATCACTTTGTAATTTTCACTTTCCAGCAGCTGCTTCAGCTTCAATGCAATTTTAAGATTCAGATCCTTTTCCTTCAGGTCACTGTAACTGCTGACCTTTCCGGGATCCTCGCCGCCATGCCCGGCGTCAATGATTACCGTTTTCACAATATCACTGCCTGTTGCAGATGCCTGTGTATCCATGTTCATATTCAGACTGTAAATGGCAAGGAGCAATGCAAAAATGAGGCCGATCAGAATAACATTGGACTTTTTCATTACAATAATCATATTCGATCCCGTCTCCCTACACGAATTCATCCTACATGCAGGCTGTGTCCCAGCATGACATGTTGAACGCTTCCCTTCAGCGGCGCCGGATTCTGTTCTAAGCGTTCAATATAAGAATATTCTCAGACAGGTTGGACATATTACAATCCTCTGAACTTCCGGTGTCAATTCGTGTAATTTAAATCCTCAATATTACCGCCGAGGTGTTTTATGGCGGAGACGACCTCATAAAAGGTTTCTTTATCCAGCTTCATCGCGTTCTTCTCCAAGAAACCACGCAATGCCGGTATCGCACGGCCATCGCCATAATTCCTCAGACAGTAAGCCGCTATTAGCTTTTCCGGATATTCAAGGAACGCTTTTTTTAATTGCTGATATATTTTGTCACAACGATTCTTTTTGCCGATATCGGAAAGCGCAATTAGCAGGTATTCCGCGGCAGTTTGAGGCAGACTTCCGGAATTTAACGCACTGAATATTCCGTCGAGTGCCGGCTTGCCTATAAGGATGAGCGCATCGCGGACGTTTTCGTACATCAGGTCGCAAACCGCTTCCCCCGTATCCAGAAGCTTTATAAGCGGCTCTACCGCCCTTTCCACCTGCCACGAGCCCAAAATTTTCACGGCCATCGAAGGAACGAGAATCCCTTCCTCGCTGCTGCAGCCGTCATTTTGCGCTGCTTTCAGCAGCATATCCACCGCGCTCTCGCCATAACTCCTTAATTTGTTCAGAAAGATCTCAGGCAGTTCCTCATCACACACTACTGCCCCGCAATAAAACATTTCGGTCAATGCATGCAGACTATCCGCCGTTTCCAGGAATTCTACCGGCGTTTTTCCATCAAGGTTCTCCAGCGGCGTACTCAGCCATTTTTGATATTCGTTGTGCAAATATGGACGAAGCTTGCTTTCCGGATTTTCGTCCACCCCGGAGAAATCCCCTCCGACAATCTTTAAGTATGCATCATATGCGGCTTCAAATGACATATTATAGCTGTCGAAAAAAAGCTCGGCACCATTCATCAAGTTAGTTTCCTCCAGGAGTTTTTTTCACTTTGTTTTTCTTTTTACCGCTGCCTTTCACCGATGTGTTGGAAGGATTCCATGGGCTTTTCGTAAACCCTTTCTCCACGGGAACCTGTTTTTTCTTCCGGAGCTTGTCCAGTATATTTATTCCGTAATGGCCCGCAAGGTAACCCAGCATTGAGATCAGCGGCAGCAGCAATATTGCTGCTGCATAGCCCAACGGCGTCTCGTTCATCCAGCGGATGAGGAAATACATTGGTCCGAGGAATACATTGATAGCCAAATGTTTTATGCGTTCTGCCGTTTCATTGCCGAGGCTGACCAGTGCAGCGGCGGCAGTGATCAAAGCGATGGGGAGCGTACCTGCCAAGCCGTAAATCAAGCCCTTGAGCGGATACGGATTTAACTCGTACTGTGGTTTTTTCTCCTTAATGGCCAGGTTTTTCATATCCGTGTAAATGATATAAAATGCAAGTATAAATATCAACAAGCAGTAATACGGCAGCCATGTGTTGAAATTGTCTTTTGTAATGCTCATAAACACATATATGAAAATAGCAAAAACGATCAGAACCATGGCGTAATCGAATAGAATTTTCGCGCTGCTCTTAATAAAATTTTTCATTTGATACGTCCCCCATATTATTGTATTCGCTTGTCCTTTAAGTATACGCTTCCATAAATGGATTTGGCTTTTTTCTTTAATTCAGCCGCTATTTCACTTACGTGCAGATGATTGTGCAGTTCTTTAAATTCGTTGGTCACGACGGCTATCGACACGGTCATGATCGGGTATTGTATAATACTGCCCTTTCTGTTTGCCGTAAGGATGAAACCGGCCTGTCTGTCCTCATCCGAGTATAGCTCGGGTATTTTTAAATCAAATTCCTTGATAATGTTTTCACACAGGATATCAACATAGCCCGGAGTGGTAATCACAATAAAATCGTCCCCTCCGATGTGTCCGATAAAATCACCCTGCTGGCCGAAGGTGTGAACCGTATCAGTGATGATATCCGCCATGATTTTTATGCTGCGGTCGCCCCGGGCATACCCGTAGGCATCGTTGTATGCCTTGAAGTTGTCCACATCGAGATACAACACCGCAAATACCATTTTCTGAGCGACCCGGTGATTGATCTCAGACTGTATTTCCGTATTCCCGGGCAGTCCGGTCAGCGGATTGGCCAGCCTGTTTCTGTCAATCCTCAATAACGTATTTTTTACCCTGCTGGTCAGCTCCCTGGGATTGAACGGTTTGGTAATATAATCATCTGCGCCGAGCTCAAGACCGGTGAGTTTATCATCCTCATTACCCTGGGCTGTCAGCATGATGATCGGCATAAGATTGTTGCTCTCGTCCTCCCTGAGCAGCTTGCATACTTCAAACCCGTCTATTCCAGGCATAACAACGTCAAGCAGCACAAGATCAGGCTTCTCTGCAGAAACCATTCTTATCCCATCCATCCCGTTGCTTGCCGACACCACCTCATAGCCTTTTTCACTGAGGATATCCGTTGTCAGCTTCACCATCAGCTCTGTATCGTCAATGATCAAGATCTTTTTTTTAAACATTTACGCTCTCCTGCAAGGAATTTTGGTGCAGGTTATATCTATATACATTTAAATAAGATTATATAATATAATTTGGCTTTTGAACATAACCGATGCAAAAAATGCGGGCATCTTATTATTTTACCGTGTTTGTGGTATAATAGGTGAAGGCATGCAATAACTGACCTGGAAGCTGGAAACGGAAGGATAACACTTCCATGAAATGTCCCCTTTTAATTGGCTGATAAGAAAAGGAGTGGTATAATTGGCAGAATTTTGTGAATGCGGCTCATTGGTGATCGATGGCCGTTGTTCCAACAAAGGCTGTTCCCTCAGAGCTGCATTGAAGCCCGCACCTGCAAAAAAAGCTTCTACCAGGCCAAAAGCTTCAGGAGCGGCAACGGCAGAGATCAAGCCGGTTGTAAAAAAGCAAAGTTCGAGGAGAGCATCAAAGTGCATCACTTATAATCTTAATGATTTGAAGGACCGGCAGCCTGAAAGCTGAAACAGTTTTCAGGCAAGCTTTTACCCATTTATAACTATTTAAGTGAAAAGAACATATTATAGAGTAATTATGTCGTCCGGAGGTAGCTTATGCATGATGTTGTCATTGTAGGCGGCGGCCCGGCCGGATATGCTGCAGCACTATACAGCGCAAGGGCCAAGCTCGATACACTTCTTATTGAAAAGATGTTTTCAGGCGGACAGATGGCTACAACCAATCTGATGGAGAATTATCCCGGCTTTGAAGAGCCGATCGGCGGCCCGGACCTCGCACTGAGAATGGAAAAACAGGCAAGAAAATTCGGTGCTGTCGTTGTGAATGACGAAGTGGTCGGATTGGACCTGGAAGGTAACATAAAGGTGATCAGGACAACAAACAACTCCCATCAGTCCAGGGCGGTCATATTGTGTATGGGGGCTTACCCCAGAATGCTTGGCCTGCCCCGGGAAGAGGAGTTCAGGGGTGCGGGGGTTTCCTACTGCGCCGTTTGTGACGGGGCCTTTTTCAAAGGCAGGGAGGTTGCGGTTGTCGGCGGCGGTGATACAGCTGCAGAAAATGCACTTTACCTGTCCAGATTCTGTCCGAAAGTATACCTGATTCACAGAAGGAATACGCTGCGTGCCTCTGTTTCACTTCAGGAAGAATTGTACAACAATAAGAAAATAGAGTTTATCTGGAACTCCGTCGTGGAAGAAATCATCGGTCAATTCGGTGTTGAGGCGGTCAGGCTTAAAAGCCTGGAGACAAACGAAACCACCGTTCTGCCGGTTGACGGGCTTTTTATTTCGATCGGGCTCCTGCCCAATACCTCTCTGGTCAAGGGGAAAGTATTGCTGAACGATCAGGATTATATCGTAACGGACGAAAATATGAAGACGAATATACCCGGCGTATATGCTGCAGGAGATATACGGCAGAAAATACTCAGACAGGTTATTACTGCAGCTTCCGACGGTGCAACAGCAGCCTATATGGCCGAGCAGTATATCCTGTCAAACGGCTGAAATTATATATTCCACCATTCCCTGTCGTCCCGGGCAAGCAGTTCGGAGGCTTTTACAGGACCCATGGTTCCGGCCTCATAATTGGGAAAGCGGAATTTTATCATTTCCCGGTATTCTATGATTTTGTCTGCAAACATCCAGGATGCCTCTACTTCATCCCACCGGGAGAAAAGCGTGGCATCTCCCCGCAGTATGTCAAATATCAGCCGTTCATATGCCTCGGGCGTATTGCCCTGCGTCGGGCTGAAATGGCTGGAGTCCATCTTGGTGGACACGATGCCCTGATGTGTGCTGAAATCCTTGGTGTTGAACTGGAAAAACACGCCAACGTTGGGTTGAATCCGTATAACCAGAAGGTTTGGCTCCTGCACCTGCATCTCTTTAAAATACAGGATCCTGGGATGCGGCTTGAACTGGATAACAATTTCAGCCGATTTTGTCCCCATCCTTTTGCCGGTCCTGATATAAAACGGTGTCCCCGCCCATCTGAAGTTATTGATGTGGAGCTTCAGTGCGGCAAAGGTTTCCGTATCGGAGTTTTCCGATACCTTCTCCTCGCTTCTGTATGCCGGCACCGGCACACCGTCCACCATACCTTTTCCATACTGTCCAAATACGACATTTTCATGAAGAAGCTCCGGTGTAAATTCTTCAATCGCCTGAATGACCTTCAGCTTTTCCGTCCGGATGGATTCGGTACGGAGATTTACCGGCGGTTCCATGGCCACCAGTGAAAGAATCTGCAGGATATGGTTCTGAACCATGTCGCGTACAGCACCGGAATTTTCGTAGTAGCCTCCCCTTGTACCCACGCCGTTTTTCTCATTGAGTGATATCTGTATATTATCTATGAATTTGTTGCTCCAAAGCGATTCAAAAACCGGATTGCAGAAGCGCAAAACCATGATGTTCTGTATCATTTCCTTGCCCAGGTAATGATCGATCCGGTATATGCTGCATTCTCTGAACACCTCAAGCAGCTTGTTGTTCAGTTTTCTGGCCGTCGCAAGATCCTTGCCGAAGGGCTTTTCTATTACCAGCCTGCTCCATGCCTCTTTATTCTCAGCGAGATTGCTTTCCTGAATCCCCTCCACAATTGTTTCGAAATGTTCAGGGGCTACAGCCAGATAGAAAACCCTGTTTCCGGAAGTATGCATTTTTTCGTCCAGCGTTTCCAAAAAGCTCTTCAGCTTGGAATATCCAACTGAATCCATAATATCCAGCTGGAAATAGTAAATCCGTTCCTGCAGCTTCTGCCAGTAAGCATCGTCTATTTTGTTTCTGGAGTGGGTGTTGATCGAATCCAGCACTTCCGCCCTGTACTGCTCGAGCGTCTTTTCCTTTCTTCCTGCGGATACAATGGCAAAATGCTCCGGCAGCAGACCGTCATAGACCAGGTTGTACAAAGCGGGCATCAGCTTCCTGTGCGTCAGATCACCGGTGCCGCCGAAGATGACCATTATGGCTGAAAGATCGCCAGCCCTGCATTCATCTTTTTCCATGTACATGGGTTTGCCTCCTTTTGCAAATATTTCCCCGAAATAATGAGTCAAAATCACAAATTTAAGCTTCCTTCCGTGATTTTATTCATTTCCTTATTCCGGTTATGCACATTTGATCCGCAGCATGCTGACAGACCGGCAGCATACCGCCGATAGCGCACCAAAGGACCGGCTGTTCCGATTCAACATAATATACCTGCACGATGCCGATGCGGGCAGCCTATAACCACCCTCCACCATCAGGCCTGCCGGTACTGCTATTGATAATGCGCCGAAAGAACCTCCCGGACAATTTCAACAGCCATTCTGGGCTTATCCGGATTACCGCCCAGCGTATACACATCGCGGAAGCTGAATTCCATTTTGCAGCCTCTCGCACAT
>JAEZMC010000186.1 GCA_023435805.1 Bacillota bacterium
TATACATCACTGTTCTTGTTCACAACAAGGCTCGTAAGATACTGCAGCGCATCCAGTGTTTCACCCCGTCTTCCGATGATGATTCCACTGTCCTTGCCGGTGATTTTCAAGAGTATGGATTCCTCGTCTTCTATCTTTTCTATACTTACTGCGATATTCATTTTATCCAGCACATTTTCCAAAAAACCGACTGCGTCATCGGAACGGGAAGCCTTTAAAGAAACCTGTACTCTGGCAAATTTGCTGCCAATTCCGAAAATACCCTTGCTGCCCTCGTCAAGTATTTCGATTTCAACGTCGTCCCTCTGTGCCCCAAGCTCCTCCAGAGCAAGATTAATAGCTTCCTGTACCGTTTTTCCGGTTTTCTCCACTATCTGACTCATCTATATTCAGCAGCCTCCTTTACAGTTGCTTATTTTGCGCCCTTCTTTTTGCTTCCGCCTTTATTGCCGCCTTTTCCGCTTCCTTTTCCGGAACCGCCTTTTTTTGCAGCATTGCCGGCATTCTGCAGCTTACCGTTAGTATTTCCCGCTTCAATTGCCTTAATTTCATTATTGCTGCCGGATTCCAGCGCTTTTCCGCCATCTTCGGCTTTTTTATCTGTAATGGCTTTCGTGTCCTTCTTGTCGTTCCTCTTTAAAACATACTTATTAATGTATAATTGCTGGAAGATGGCGAATACATAACCGATCATCCAGTAAAGCACAACACCTGCAGGAAGCTGGAATGAAAACAGCAGCGTCATGATCGGTCCGATATACATCATACTGTTCGTCATGGAGCTGGCCATCGCATTCTGCTGTGGGCCATTCGGGTTCGGCTTCGGCATGGCAAGCCGTGTTGAGAGGTACGTGGTCGCTACCGCCAACAGCGCCAGAAGGAATAGAGGGAGATAGACACCGGCTTGAGGCCCGAAAAGGTCGCCAAGCTTGTAGCTGGCCACTTTTCCCAGAAGTAATCCGAGAAAATTGTTAAAATCTATCAGTTCACTGGAACTAAGCATTCCAGAAACCTGTGACAATGCATCTCTGTTTTCGTTGAAATAGTTCAGAGTGACAAGCTCCTTCTGAAAGCCCATTGTCTGCTGCGTCAAATTCAAGCCTTTTCTAGCCACCTCGATCAAGGCAGTCCTGACCTCTTCCGACTTTCCAAGCATAAACTTGAGCGGTTCGATAATAACCCAGTAAAGCGTGATCAGTATGGGCATCTGCAATAACAAGGGCAGGCAGCCGCTGGCAGGATTATAGTTGTTCTCCTGGTATACCTTCATCATTTCCTGGTTAAGCTTTTCCTTGTCATCCTTGTAACGCTTCTGTATATCGGCAATGATCGGCTGCAGCTCCTGCATCTTGGCAGAGGATTTGTACTGCTTGAGGGTCAGGGGCAGCAATGCCAGACGGACTAACAATGTAAAAAAGATAATTGCCAGACCATAATTGTGAAATGCTATAGTGTTGTATATAAAAAGCAGAAATTTCCCAAGGGGGTATGCGATAAAATCTAGATTCATAAAAACTTCCCTTCTGTTATTTAACCGGTTTATCTACCCTATTTAACGGGATCGTACCCTCCGGGATGAAACGGATGGCATTTTAACAAACGTTTCATTGCAAGCCAGCTTCCCTTTACCACTCCATATTTTTCTATTGCGTCAATGGCATATTGGGAACACGTCGGGTAAAACCTGCAGCTGGACCTTCGCTTAAGAGGCGATATATATTTCTGATACAAACGTATCAATGCAATCAAATATCTTTTAAACCATCCCATTTTTGCTGATCAAAGGTTTGCAGCTTTTTCAACAGGAATTTCATTTCCTTTCGTATCTCTGCAAAACCATATTCCGTTTCCACAGTCCGTGCAACAAATACAAAATCAAGGCCTGCAGGGATAAAGTCCTCGTATAGCCGGTAGCTTTCCCTGATCAGCCTTTTCATTCTGTTGCGTTTTACACTTTTGCCTACCTTCTTATTGACCGTAATCCCGAGCCTGTTGGTGCTTAAGCGGTTCTTCAGCACATATATTACCATATATCTGCCGACGAAGAATTTGCCTTTCTTATATATACGTACAAACTCGTTGTTTTTCTTCAAAGGTATCGTCTTTTTCATTTAATCCTCTTTTCGACTCCCGGCGGCACAAGTACTCTGATCGTGCCGCCAGCTGAACCATCAAACTTAAAATTAAAGAAAAAGACCACACTCATGCGGTCTTACGCTGAAAGCACTTTTCTTCCCTTTAGCCTGCGTCTTTTCAACACTTTCCTGCCGTTAGCCGTACTCATTCTCTTTCTAAAGCCATGTTCCATGCTTCTCTGTCTTTTTTTAGGCTGATAAGTTCTTAACACAGTTAACACCCCCGTTCTTTACCGTAGAAAAGCTTCTATGCATTTCCCTAATAAGTTTTTCCTATTATTTATAATTTAAACAAAGCTTTCACTCTGTAAAACCCGTTTTGAAGAGACATCACGCCAATTATATATTATAAGTTTCACATGTGTCAAGAAAGTATTTCATATTTCACGTTGAAGAGCTACGAAGCAAAATTTAACAGCCGGTAATATACGCATCTGCCTGTGGATAATTAAAGATTTTTTAAGATAATTGTGGATAAGTAGTCCATTTTTCAATTGAATATTCAACTAAAGTCTGGTATATTATTAATGCTTGGAAACCTTATTTACATACAAATGAAAAATAGAAAACAGCCCAATACATAAATTTGTTCACTGCCGACCAGATTTGTTCGGTTCATAAGCAGATGCAGCATGGCGGACGATTTATGTCATTTTTTTGTCTGAACGCTATTGATAAATAACTGATAAACTTACCTTTGGAGGAAAGAACATGAACATGCCGCTATCAAGTTTGTGGCCCAGAGTTATGGACCTTTTGAAAAACGAATTGACTGAAATAAGCTACAACACCTGGATCAGAACCATCGAACCTCTCTCAATCAATTCCAATACAATAGAACTGGGTGTACCCACAGACTTTAACAAGGGCATACTCGAATCCAGATATATGGCACTCATATCAAACGCACTCAGACAGATTACCTTAAGGGAGTATACCGTGATCATCACGATACCCTCGCAGGAACCTGCCAAAAAGCATACGTCATCAAACGATGCCGGTAATACGGAGGAGCTTTCCAACTCCATATTGAACCCAAAGTACACTTTTGATACCTTCGTTATCGGAAACGGTAACCGGTTGGCACACGCTGCCTCTGTCGCCGTAGCGGAGGCACCGGCCAAGGCTTACAATCCGCTGTTTCTCTATGGAGGAGTGGGACTCGGTAAGACCCATTTGATGCATGCCATCGGACATTACATATTGAGCCAGAATCCGGCTTCCAAAGTTCTTTACGTATCCTCCGAAAAGTTCACAAATGAGTTGATCAATGCCATAAAGGATGACAGAAACGAAGAATTCCGCAGCAAGTATAGGAATATTGATGTGCTTCTTATAGACGATATTCAATTCATTGGCGGAAAGGAAAGGACGCAGGAAGAGTTTTTCCACACCTTTAATGCACTCTATGAAGCGAACAAGCAGATCATCATTTCCAGCGACCGTCCTCCAAAGGAAATTCCGACTCTTGAGGA
>JAEZMC010000260.1 GCA_023435805.1 Bacillota bacterium
GGATACGGATCTCCGGGATAGTAATCAAGATATGTGTGGTCCTTCGGTATGTCTTCGATAAACACCTGTGAAGCACCAAGCTCGGCTGCTCTTGCAACTTTTTTCTCAAAGGCCTCCAGGGATTCCGGCTCATACGTTCTTTCCCTGAAGAAATGTATCATGATTTCTTTTTGCATAAATGTCACCTTCTCTTTTATGATTTTTACATGATCGGGAACAATGCATAATCTAGCACAAAAAATATTGCGAATACAATGCTGTTTACCTTTTATCAATAAAAAGCATGCTAAATCGAAAAAAGTGTTTATCGGAACGTACAGAGTAATGATTTATTGAAAATAATAAAATGAAAAGGGCTGCAGTATTTAAAATAATCAATTTTTCATATTTTACTTGCATTGATTTGGAAAATACTGTATAATCCCTTTTTGTGGAAGCTATTAAACAAAGGAGCGATTCTATTGCAAATCAGCAAGCAAATTGGCAAACAGCTTTATTCAGCCAATGGTATCTCATTAATCAAAAGTTAACTCTTAATAAAAGCTCAGGCATTATATCAGTTGAATGGACATCCAGGTTTATAAACAGCCTGGTTGTAACTGTAAAGAGGGGCTTTGTATAAAATGATCGATTGCATTTCAATAAGGAATTGCTTCAATACAAACTTCGAATATTTATTGAAGGTATATACAAAGGACACCATTAGCCGGTTGCTTAAGCAAACTTTTCATTCGATATGGAGGGAATCGTTTGTATTAAGGAAAAGGCGTGTCGAAATCACATACAATGAAATCAGAATATACCTGAGAAAAGAAGATATTATTCAAAAATATATCCACTATGTTTCTGCGGTGCTTTGTCAGGCAGAGAACCAGGTTAAACGCACACAGTCAAAACAGGGCATTAAAAAGAAGCGCGTAATACTAAAAAGGGTATATCCGGCAAAATCCTACACGCTGCAGCACAAACACACTCATTTTATAAAGCTTTCAGGGTTCAAATAATTTCCTGCTGCATAAATGGAATCACTCAAACTCCCGGTGCATAAATTGCCGGGCGGGAATGGTCGCTTTTGTTAAGGGTTCCAGCCATCTCTGCCGGAAAGTACTTTTTTTACACTGTATTGCTCCAATTCTTCTTCCGACAACTGCTTTGACCAGGCGACCCTTTTACCTGCTGCACAGCAAGTATCTGCAACATCACTCATGGCTGGTGAGCCTCCTGGACCGATGCTGCCATACTCTGCAAATTCTACTGTTATTTCACTTTCCGGCCTGTCCCAGTTGTGCCAGCCTTCATCCATAATGTGTGCGCCCATCCAGCAGTTTATAAAAGCTGCTTTCCCATAATTCCTCCACGGTCTGCCCAGGTAAACACTTTTGGGAGCCGCGTCACCGGTCAGTCTGCAGTTGATGAATACATAACCGTACTTTTCACCTTCCGGAGTGGAAGGAGCTGTGACAAAGGATTTCTCCCCTGGCCTCAGGCTGTTGGAGAATATCTCACAGCCTTCAAACACCGCTGTTGCCGACCCGAATATAAAATCAATATCTCCCTGAATATAGCAATTCTTATAATACTGCCTGCTCATGATCCTGGGCAGCCCGTCTCTGGGGCCGCCAAATTTTTTTACCGTAAGAGGCACGGGCGGCAATGGTCCGGTGAACAGCGTATCCTGGTTTCCGATGAATCTGCAGTTTATAAATTGAGCCTTGTCCCCATCCACATATGCAGCTATGGCCTGACCCACGATCTCACCCTTACCGGCAGTATTCACAATTGTAATGTTTTCAGCCTTGAAATCGCTACCACCTGCAAATAGGGTGTAGGTGCAAAAAGTCCCAATGTCTTCATTGTCCGGTGATTTCATTTTGGCGTAGTCGCCGTATTCAATGATAGTCTTTTCAGAATTCTCACCAATAAGCGATACAAAGGGCTTGTCAATAAACACCTTCTCCCTGTAAACTCCCTTTTTGATATGGATTTGCACCTCTTGCAGGTTCTTCTCCGGTATGCTGTCAACGGCAGATTGTATATTGGAAAATTGCCCGCTTCCATTAGCGGCCACAACTATTTTAACCGCATTTTTACCCGATGCATATTCCGTAAAGCTCAGCTCCTTCCAGTGCAGGGCCATTAGAGCCATTTTCTCAGGAATGCCAGCATTTCACTTCTCATCTCCGCTGTCTCAAAATGGCCGCATGGATAGGTCCGCAGTTGCCAGGCACCCTCTGCACCGTAATTTTTGTATATCTTATTCATCTCATTATCAATTTTAACCGTCCCCACATATGGGACCAGTGGGTCATACGCTCCGCTCATGCTAAGATGGGGGCGCGGTGCAATCAGCGCATTAATCCCTGCTGTGGTAAAATGCTTCAGAAGCCCCGGTACATAGTAATAAATTCCGTGCCCGTCAAAGCCATTCAGCTCCGAAAGGGTATGGAAATCCGTCATGCTGCACAAATCGATGCAGACCTTGATTCGTTCGTCCAGCGCTGCCAGCCACCAGGCCATGGTCCCTCCCATGGAGAGGCCCATCGTAGCGATGCGGCTGTTGTCCACATCCTCCCTTGTAAATAGATAGTCGACAGCTCTCATGCTGTCATAAGCCATCATTCCAAACAACACTCTGCCATTCCAGAGCATGTCCTTGAAGACCTGTGTCTCCGTGCGTCCCCGGCGCTCTCCGAAGCACCAGGCATCGATGCAAAGTACTGCATAGCCTTCTTTAGCAAATGCTTCGGCAAAACTTGTTTTTTTAAGATAAGCCGCTCCATGTATCAATTCATCCTTGCCAGTCTGGTAGTTTCCCCCATGAGAATGGTTGTACAGAATCACCGGCAGCTTTCCTGCTGCGCCTTTCGGCTTAACGAAATACGCAGGCACCGGTTCAAGTCCGTTCAAATCGAGTATAATTTTCTCCAGTATGAATGCTTCGTGCTGCTCCGTATCGAGAAGGCGTGCTGTCACTTCTCCCCTGGGACTCTGTGGCAGATCCCCCAAAAGGCCGAGCAATTTAAGCCTGTTTTCAGACTGTACCTTGTTTTCTTTATGCATCCTTCACATTCCTTTCACTCTCTTCGCAGCCATTTCCCATCAGCTGTACGACGGCACGGCATAAAGCCTATCCCCATTATTTATATGAACAGTATCAACTGTCAATATCTGATGGGAAAATAGTGTGACTGCAGAAGATCTCATCTACTGCAGTCATACTATCATTTTATTGAGGAGCAGCTAAATATTACTTGCTTGCATACCATTTGGAGAACTGGCTCTGCAGCTCTGCCAGTATCTTGTCCATACCGGCATTCTTAAGGTCTGCCAGTGCTTTTTCTATGTATTGGTGATAATCTACATAGCCGTACAGGATTGGGTTCAACTTTTCTGTGATGTCCGATTGCACTCTTGCAACCTCTGCTTTGACCGGAGTCTGATCAAAATTGAAGCCAAACAGCTTGGAGTACTTGGCATCATTGTCCCAATTCTTGATACGATCCACCACTGCATCGTTGATATTGTCCGGGAACCTCATGTAATTAATGTTCCTAAACATCCATTCATAGAACATGGACTCTTTTGCAAGTACCTTGACACGGCCGTTCTCAGTC
>JAEZMC010000240.1 GCA_023435805.1 Bacillota bacterium
TACTTTTCTCATTGCTGGTGTTCGTATACGCCTTTCAAACATGGTGGATATCCGCACTCGTGTCGGGAGTGTTTGCTATTATCGTATTTCCGATACTCAGCTTTGGAGAACGGTTTAAGGGCTATTCCGAATTCCTCACGGAACGTAAGAAGGGTGAAATTAAACAAAGCCTGCTGCTTGTATTTGGGATGTTCGCAATAATCATTTACATCTGCTGGGGCTTGCTCAACGACAAGCTACTTGTTCTCGCATGCATATATGCATGGGGATTTGGCGACGCAGTGGCGGCATTGGTCGGCAAACGCTTTGGACGGCGCTTCCTCGAAGGGAAGCTGATTGAAGGTCGCAAGAGCGTTGAGGGGACCGTTGCGATGTTCGTTGTGTCGTTTTTAACTGTTTTCATTATATTGCTGATTCGCGGGGGTCTGCCATGGCACGGATATATCCCAATCGCTGTGATTACAGCAACAATCTGTGCAGTTGTGGAGCTCTACACACTCAATGGGCATGATACAATAACCTGTCCGTTTGCAGCAGCGGCAATCATGCTTCCATTAGTGCGGCTTTGGGGAGGCATGCTGCTATGAAATATAAATCAGGCGAGCGCACGCTGCTCGCATCTGTGCTGTTGAGTTCACCCGGGCCTATTGTAGTTGGTGTGGGGCTGCTGCTTGGGAGGTCTTCCACGCAGTTGGCAGATTTTATACGCCGTACAGCAGAGCTTGCGGCCATTATTATTTCGTGGCTTATATTTCGCATTACAAATAAAGACGGCGTAGAAGACGCAATCAGAAAAGCGAAGCTCGAGGGTATTGCCAGCTTTTGCGTCGGATTGGCAATGTGCTTCAGTGGAACGGCTATGGTTTTAATTGCCTTTTTATCAGAGAGTACGGATAAAGGCAATGTGCTGCCGGGGCTTGTTATAGCAATTCTCGGTGTCATTACAAATTCGTGGTTTTGGTTCCGCTATCGCAGCCTGGATAAAGCCGAACCGAATGCAATCCTTGCCGTACAAAGCAGGCTCTATCGTGCCAAGTCGATTGTAGATGTCTGCGTAACTGCCGCCCTTGTCTCCATTGTGGTTTCGCCCGGCTCTGCTTTCTCATATTATATGGACATTGCGGGATCGATCGCAGTTGCTGCATATTTGATCATCAACGGGGTGATTACCCTGTCAAGACGGAAATCAAAAGCAGACGACACTTCACGGCGCGAAGGTGAAGCTCACTAAAGGATAACCATGCATTGTATAGGGAAGGTGATTGACTGAAGAGCTGCTGAGATGGTACAGGTGAATATTTTTTATTTTGTCGAATTTTATATAGACGCCGTTTTTTTTGTGTGATATACTATGAAACGGAAAATCGAAAAAACACTGACTTTTAAATTAGTCCCGTGAGGCTAGTAAAGGTTTTCAGTACAATGATGCTTGTTGTGCTTCTTACTACCTGGGTAAGAGGCTTTTTTCATGTAAAGGGCCTTTCAATCGAGACGGTTTAAAATTCGGTGGGAAAAGAATATTTGATGTCTAAACGGCTGTCGCACGGCGATAAAACCGGCGGAGCGTTTTCACATAATTCAGATTGGGAGGAAGATGTATATGCAAAGGAAGATCATTCAAGTCGAGGAAAAGGTTCCACTGCTTCAAGGGCTGCCCCTCAGTTTTCAACATTTGTTTGCCATGTTCGGGGCATCGGTGCTGGTGCCGTTTTTGTTCAATCAAACGGCAGGCAAGCAGGTAATCGACCCCGCACTGGTTTTGCTGATGAACGGTATCGGTACGCTGATCTATCTGTTTCTCTGCAAGGGTAGGGCACCGGCTTTTCTTGGTTCAAGCTTCGCTTTTCTCGCACCGACCTTCGCTGTAATAACAAGCTCGTCAGATGTCGAGGCAAATTTTTCCAAAGCACTGGGCGGGTTTATTTTATGCGGCTTGATATTTTCCGTTACCGCTATTATCATCGGAAAAGTCGGTACCAAATGGCTGGATGTCGTACTGCCGCCTGCAACCATGGGCCCGATCGTAGCGCTGATCGGTCTGGAGCTGGCAAGCACGGCTGCATCCAATGCAGGGCTGCTGCCTGATGCCAACGGAAACTTCAATACCACCAGCATTATCATTGCGCTGGTCACGCTGGCAGTGGTTATATTCGGCAACCTGGTTTTCAGAGGCTTCCTGGGCATCATCCCGGTACTGCTTGGCGTAGTTGTAGGCTATGTTCTGGCCTGGGCTATGGGAGCGGTAAGCTTTGAAGCTGTGGACAGCGCAAAATGGGTTTCACTTCCGCAAGTCGTTCTTCCTACCTTTGATATAAATGCAATGTTAATTATTGCGCCGGCTGCGCTGGTTGTCATATCCGAACACATAGGCCACCTGTTTGTAACGGGTAATATCGTAGAAAGGGATTTGATCAAGGATCCCGGACTGCACAGGTCACTGCTCGGAGACGGTATCTCAACGATGCTCTCCGGTTTCACAGGCTCCTGCCCGACGACCACTTACGGTGAGAACATGGGTGTCATGGCGGTCACAAGAGTCTACAGCGTATGGGTCATAGGCGGCGCAGGCGTTATTTCCATCATCATAGCCTTTATCGGCAAGCTTTCCGGTATCATATCCAGTATACCGGGACCAGTAATGGGCGGTATCACCATACTGCTGTTCGGTATGATTGCCGCATCCGGTATCAGAATGATTGTCGAAGCCAAAGTGGATTACAGCAGATCAAAGAACCTTATTCTGACGGCGGTGGTGTTTATTGTAGGCCTTAGCGGCATATCCATCAACATCAACACTGTCCCGCTCAAGGGAATGGCACTGGCAACCGTCGTAGGCATGGTGCTCAGCCTTATATTCTATATCCTGGATAAGCTGAACCTTACAAATGAAAGTGAAAATGCCAAAGGATAAGAACACACAATAAAGCTGCATATTTCATGATACTGCTCCATATAGAAAGCCTTGATTTCAGATGAATTGAAATCAAGGCTTTCGCCATCTGTGTCCTTTAAGAATCGTTGATCAGGCTTTACTGCGACAGGATAAAGTCGACGATATCCCTGGCGCTGCAGGGATTTCGGTATTTCTGCTGAGCTTGCTTGATTTCCAGCAGCTTTTTGCAGTTGTCTGCAAGCAGGTCCGATACGGTCGCCCTCAAGTGCGAAGGATCGGTACAAACGACGCCAAGTCCATGTCTGACGGCAAAATCAGGGTTGCCCTCCTCCTGCCCGGGAAGCGCACCGGTTATAACCAGAGGCACATTACACATAACCGCCTCCATCATGGTGTTCGGACTTGCTCTGGCGAACATGATATCTGTCGCCAGCATCAGATCCTGTACATTTTCTGTAAAGCCCAGTATTTCAACCCGGCGGGAATATTTTTCCAGAA
>JAEZMC010000241.1 GCA_023435805.1 Bacillota bacterium
TTTCGAGAACCGTCCCCCACTTTCGGGAACCGTCCCCTATTTGCGAGAACCGTCCCCTATTTGCGAGAACCGTCCCCCATTTCTTCTGTTACTGCAAAAAGAGGCTGCCCATAATGGGCAACCCCGATACATGCACAGTTTGCTTATGTCCCGCTCTGCCAGGATGAGAGGTATTTGACCTGCTCTTCTGTCAGCACGTCAATATCGATCCCCATGGAATCCAGCTTCAGCCTTGCAATTTCCTGGTCCAGTTCTGAGGGTAGAAGATAAACCTTGTTTTCCATCTGTGCCGCATTCTTAACAATATATTCCGCTCCCAGAGCCTGGTTTGCGAAGCTCATATCCATAACAACGGCCGGATGGCCTTCAGCGGCCGCCAGATTCAGCAGACGTCCTTCGGCAAGCAAAAACACCTTGCGTCCGTCCGTTAGCGTGTATTCTTCCACGAAATCACGAACTGTCCTTTTGGATACGGACATATTTTCGATGGCAGTGATATTGATTTCGTCATTGAAATGCCCTGAATTTGCGATAATCACACCGTCCTTTGCCAGCTTGATGTGCTTTTCATCCACAACGTTCAAGTCTCCGGTGACCGTTATGACGATATCCGCAAAGCTCATGGCTTCTTCCAGCTTCATAACCCTGAAGCCTTCCATAACAGCTTCGATGGCTTTGATGTGATCAACTTCCGTAACGGTGACATTGGCTCCCATACCCTTCGCCCTCAAGGCAAGGCCTTTGCCGCACCAGCCGTAGCCGCACACGACCAGGTTCTTCCCGGAAAGCAATATGTTGGTTGCCCTCAAAAGGCCATCCAGTGTGCTTTGTCCTGTTCCGTAACGATTGTCGAACAAATGCTTCGTTTCGGATTCATTGACTGCAATAATGGGAAATTTCAATGCTTGATCCCTTTCCATGCTCTTGAGACGGATAACGCCCGTTGTCGTCTCTTCGGTACCGCCGATGACATTTTTCAGATAGGTATCGCTGTAATCCTTGTGCAGCAATCCAACCAGGTCGCAGCCATCATCCTGCGTCATATCGGGGCCGTGCTCGATGGCAGCCAGCAGGTGCTTGTAATAGGTTTCCCTGTCTTCACCCTTGATGGCGTATACCGACACGCCGTAATCCACAACCAGTGACGCAGCTACGTCATCCTGGGTGGAAAGCGGGTTGGAAGCGCACAACACGATATCTGCGCCGCCTTCCTTCAAAGTCCGTATCAGGTTGGCCGTTTCGGTTGTAACGTGCAGGCAGCAGGACATTTTCTTGCCGGCCAGCGGTTTTTCCTTTGCAAACCTTTCCCGGATCATTTTTAAAACAGGCATCTGGTTGTCTGCCCATTCAATTCTTAATTTGCCTTTCGGCGCCAGGGATTTGTCCTTGATATCACATTTTACCATAGCTTAAATACCTCCAAAATTCTCTTTGTATCTGTTAATAAATTCCTCAACCGTATAGCTGTGTTCCGTAGGTCCTTTATGTTCAACAGCGTATACCGCTGTAACGCTGGCATACTTGCCCATCTGTTCCAGGTCTGCGCCTTCAAAGTAGCCTTTCAGAAGCCCCGCCCGGTACGCGTCGCCTGCTCCGGTGGGGTCTGCCACCTGCTTCGGCCTGGCAGCCGGCACATGCACCCGTTCGGAACGTGTCTGAAGTACGGAGCCCTTTGCACCCAACGTCACCACCACGAGCTCCACGCTGTTCAGTATCTCTTCGATAGTCAGTCCGGTCTTTTTCAGCATCATATCCCGTTCATACTCGTTGAAAATAACAATCCTTGCACCAAGTACTCCCTGTACAAGCTCCTGCGGGTCAAGTCTCGGTATCTGCATCCCCGAATCATATAAATAGGGTACCCCTATTTTTCTCAATTCATCACACCATCTATTCATTGCAGTTGGTTCCGTAGGTGCTATGACAACCATATCGACATCCGTCATGCTGATATCATGCAGACTGATCTGATTATCGTAAGCCATGGCACCCGGATAGAACCCCGTGATTTGATTGCTTGAAAGATCTGTGGTGATGAAGCAGGAAGCTGTAAAATCATCCTCCCTGACCCGGATCAGTTCTGTTCCCACTCCCTTTTGTTCCAGCCATTTCCCGTAATCCGCAAAATCACCACCCACCGTTCCCAGCACCAGCGGCTTTTGTCCGGTCAAGGCCATGCTGTAGGCAATGTTCGGCGCAGTCCCGCCTCTGACCTTTTTCAAACTTTTTACCAAAAAACTGATATTCAGTTCGCTGATCTTTTCCGGAATGATCTGATCTTTAAAATATCCCGGGAAGTCCATGATATGGTCAAACGCAATGGACCCTGCAACAATTATTTTTCCCATGCAGTTTCGTCTCCTGTATTTTATTTTTTACGTTTCTTTTTTATATGAGAACCTGACTGTCCCGCCCTTTATTTTTCCGCCGTCATGATAAATATGCCGTTATCGCCTTTTTTTCCGGCCATCTTTCTGACAGACGAATCAAAATGTATGCCGTTGAAACCGCATTTGGCAAACCATTCTTCCACTTCCTTCTGAGAAAAGCCCTGCCATCTGTCATGCATCCTGTCTTTGAACTCCCCGTTTCCATGCTCCTTAAGATCGGCAAGAAAAACCTTTCCGCCCGGCTTGAGAACCCTGTGCATTTCTCTGATGGCCAGCAGCGGTTCCTCAATGTGGTGCAAAAACATATTTGCACAAACCAGATCGACGCTTTCCTCGTCGATCGGCAGGTCGCATCCGTCGCCTTCCATGATATGTATATTGCCAATCCCGTCCTGTCCGGCCTTTTTCTTCAGCTCCTTCAGCATTTCGACTGAAATGTCTACTGCAATGACCTTCCCCACCTTGGAGGCAACAGCCCTCGAAAGAGAACCGTCCCCGGCTCCCAGGTCGACAAGTGTCGTACCCTTTTGCAGCAGACCCGTCTCCTGCAGCTTGTTCATAACCGCTTCGTCATAATAGCCGCCGCGCATGCTCTCCCATTCAGACGCCACCCTGTCAAAAAACTCTCTGGTGTCGCTGTCACTGGAGGAATACTGCTGTGAATCTCCCGAAGAAAGCCACTCAACAAGTGCTTGCCTGCTGAAACGCCATTCTCTGCCTATTTTCCTGGCAGGCACTTTTTCTTCCTTGAGCAGTTTGATGAATGTTTTGATACTGACCCCAAAAAATTCAGCCGCTTCTTCCATATTGAGGATCTCTTTTTCCATTGCAGACATTCTCCTGTCTGAAACAAGTAGTGTTTGACTCTCAAAAGGGATGTTTTCCGCTATTGATGGGACTGTCACTATCCGCGAAAACATCCCCTATTATCATACATCAATTATAATGCATTATCAACTGTCAATTACAATTTAACTTCCAGCATATACACTCTTTTCGTATTTATATTCACTTTATATGGGCCAATCGGCAACTATTCTGACTACAAGGGACGCAAAAGCCTTCTCCACCCTGCCTGCCGTTTCCATTACCTCCTGGTGGTTGGGCGGCTGGCCGGAAACACCGGAGGCCATATTTGTGATACAGGAGATCCCTAAAATCTTCATACCGGAATGGCGGGCCGTAATCACCTCCGGCACGGTGGACATTCCAGTCGCATCCGCTCCCAGCAACCGTAAAGCCCTTATTTCCGCCGGGGTTTCAAACATTGGTCCCTGTACGAAGGCATAGACGCCTTCCCTTAATACCAGATTTTCTTTTACTGCGGCTTTTTTTGCCGTATCCAGCAAATGGCTGTCATACACACCGCACATGTCCGGAAAACGTGTGCCGAACTCTTCTAGGTTTTCGCCCCGTAACGGTGAAGGAGCAAAAAGACTGATATGATCCGTAATCAGCATGAGCTCGCCAGGGGTGAAGGTATTGTTGACCCCTCCCGCCGCGTTGGTCACCAGCAGGTTCTTTATACCCAGAACGCTGAAAACGCGTATGGGAAACCCCACCTGGGATATTTCATATCCTTCGTAGTAATGGAAACGTCCTTTCATCACCAGTACAGGCTTGCCCCCCAGAATACCATATACCAGTTTTCCCGCATGTCCCTTTACCGTTGTCTCGGGAAAACCCGGTATACCTCCATAATCCAGTTCAACAGGCGCCTCCAGTGCATTTACAAGCGCTCCAAGCCCGGAGCCCAGTATGATTGCTATTTCAGGCTGACCGACTATTCTGGATTTAATATATTCTGCCGCTTCATGTATTTTTTCAATGTTATTGTACATTTTTCCTATCCTTTCCTACATTGCCAGATCTACTTGAATTTCAACCACCTTGCCGTCTTTAATCACCACTGTAAACAGCTCATACCCGTCATAGGTGTATCCCCACCGGTTTTCGTCTTCCTTATTTGCGGGCTCCCCATACAGTTCAGTGAGCCTTTCCACGCTGTCCCCCGTTTTCAGTCCCCTCGGCGTTGGGTAGTCCGGACTGGTGACATTAATGGAATAAACCATATTGTCCACTACATAAACCTGGGTATTATCGGCAAAAAACAAGGTTTTGGCTTCCAGCCCTTCATATTCTTCCGTTTCTTCCTTTTCCGGTTTCTGCATCATCGCGTCCAGCAATTCCTTGTAGGACATCTCCAGTTTTATGCTTCCCAGCTGTAGCTCATTCAAGGAAATGACATTTTTATCCTCCAGACCGTTTCCGTAGCTTTCCCTGGTCGTCCTTGCGCTCATGGCCACATAATTCAGTTTTTCCGCATTGAGCGACATCCATTCATCATCGCCCTTTGCATTCACATGCAATATCATGTAACTGTCGCCATCCACGCGGACATAATAAACTTCACTGTCTGAAACAGTGATTTGCCTTCCGACCCAACCGTCGCGATAGGTGAATTCGCTTATACTGCCATTGCTTCCTGCCAGTTTTTTGTAAAATGAATCCTCGGACCCCTCCTTTAACAGGCCGTATATTTTAAGCTCGACCTTGTCATTCCCTGTCAGGATGGTATATTGAGAACCGTCTGCAGATTCATCCACCGCTTTCCATTCATTCGGGATGTCAAACCAGAAAGCAAACATTTCATTGCTACCGGTTTTATAGCCGGCGTCATAGGTAGGATAAAACTTAATTTCCCCCTCCAGTGTTTTGGAGGCACTGGCCTTGTCCGGCAAATCGGTGCCGTCCGTCTCCCCTGACATTTCAGTCGTACTGCCGCCGGAATTCTTCTCCGGATTTGCGGTACAGCCGGCCAGCAGCACTGCCAGTACGAGTAACCATATAAAAATCTTTTTCATGTGTACATTACCTCACCAAAAAATAGTTCATCATGCTCTTATGAAACTATATTACCATATTGACCCGTCACAGTGTACCCCTGTAAATTGTCGCAAGGTCTGTACTGCTGGCCGAGGCTTAAATATACAGGCTTTCGGGCATAAAAAAAGAATTGCTGACGATGACGGCAATTCTTCTTTTTTTGATTATAGGCTTTAGCCTGTTGAGTATGAGCGAGTTTCTCTACAGAGAAATGAGCCATGCGAA
>JAEZMC010000379.1 GCA_023435805.1 Bacillota bacterium
CCATATCCCTGCAGCACCTTGAAGCCCAAACTGTTCAGCCCGTTTGAAACCTCCGGGCTGATCGCGGCCGCCCCGGTTATGATCAATCTGAGCCGTCCGCCAAAATTACGGTGTATACTTGCAAACAAGCTTTTTCTGATATCCAGTCCGACCCATTTCATTGCAGCGGCAAATCTAATGAGGAATTTGAGCAGCAGCTTCATACCCGGCTTTTTGCCAGCCTGTTCCCATATTTTTTTATACATGTTTTCCAGCAATAACGGAACGGTTATCAGTATGGTCGGCCGTACTTCACGAAAATTCTTCTGGATATGCTTCAGTCCTTCATTGAAGGCAATTGTACCGCCGCTGTATAGAATGGCAAGGAACCCCAGCGTGCATTCGTAAGTATGGTGGATAGGCAAAATGGAAAGCGAAACGTCTTCGCTGCTGACATAAACGGTCTTTAAAACAGCCATGATGTTGGAGCATATATTTTTCTGGGAAAGCATGACTCCTTTCGCCAGGTCCGTGGTGCCCGATGTAAAAAGCAGTATGCCGAGGGCTGTGCTGTCTGCTCTGTATTCGCTCAGGTCGATGCTTCGCTGTTCCAAAAGCTGTTTACCTCTTGCGAGAAGCTTTCTGTAGGAGAGGAAATTCTCCGTATCCTCGTCCAAATCCATATGGATGAAATATTTGACCGTACTGCCCTCGTTCTTCAAGGCCAGCATGTCTTTTTCATAGCGCCCGGAGAAAACAATCGCAGCGGCACCGCTCCTCTGTAGAAGATTCCCTTTTTCCCGGACCGGCAGTTCCTTGTCGAGCGGTACGACAACACCGGTGTGATTGGTGACCGCAAGGTATGACACACACCATTCATAGCGGTTTTCACCCATTACTGCGATAAAGCTGTCCCTCAGTCCAAGTGACACCAGTGCCGCTCCAAAAGCGTCCACATCCTCTTTAAAATGGCTGTAGGTAATGCTCCTGAACGCACCGCCTTCCACCCTGATCCAAAAGGCCGCCTTCTCCGAAAAGGCAGCAGTGCTTTGTTCCAACAGATCTCGAAAATCGTCGATATGCCTGACTTCATATAGAGGTTTTGATAGCATTTTCATCCGCTCCCGAATCTAAAATTCCATTTACTTTATGTATATCATATCCTCTCTATCTATCATACCATATACTCAAATGCCATGCACCAAAAACATATAATAGAGTCAAACAATTTACATAAAAATTTGACCCTAGCTCTTAACAACCTGCATTAATTCAACAGAAATTTTTTCAATATCTGATACGGAGGTCGCTACCTGCTGCATTGCCGCAAGCTGTTCCTGCGTCGATGCCGCAATGCTTTGCAGCTCGCTGATGCTTTTATAATTGATTTCACTGATGCTGCTGACGATTTCCGTAAGTTTGTCACTGTTTTTTGCCGCTTCGGTAGTGGATTTGCTCACTTCCTGTACCATGCCATCCATTTGGGCGCCCTCGGCAGACACCTTATCGAAGGCGTTACCTGCCTCCCGCACTGCCGCCAGACCTTCTTCCACGGTTTCGGCACCCTTTTCCATCGCGGCAACTGCATTTCCGGTATCCGTTATGATATCCCTTACCAGCTTTGCAATATCTTTTGCAGCACGTTCCGATTGTTCGGCCAACGAACGGATTTCACCAGCAACCACTGCAAAGCCTCTTCCCTGCTCTCCTGCTCTTGCAGATTCTATGGCGGCGTTTAGTGCAAGCATATTGGTTTGTCCGGCTATACCGGTTATGATCTCGACAATCCTGCCAATTTGCTCCGATTGTTCACCCAGCTTCATGATGGCTATTCTGTTTTGTTCTGTTACATGGCCGATTTCTTCCATCTTTTCAACCGCACTGCCTATAACCTCTCCGTTATCCTTCGTCAGCCTCGCAACCTTCAGTGAAACATCGGCTATTTTTTGTCCTTCCACCGCCACCATATTGAAGGCCTGGGAAATGGTTTCCGCTGATTTTTCGGCTTCCTCGACCAGCTTGAGGGTGCTTTCCGAGCCGTTGGCTATTTTGCTTGCGTTCCGGGCAATCTGCTCATTTGCCTGCGTGGTGTACGCCGTAATTCCTGAAAGCTTGTCCACCGAGGCTGCAAGCGTATCTGAAGCGGCACGGGCTTTATCCGTAACGGCAAGCGTCCGCTCGAGCAGGTTTTTTTGCTCCTCGGCTCCGACCACGTTCTGAAGCATTCCCCTTGTCCTTTTGGACAGCAGAATAAATATAATAGATATGGCCAGAAGCTGGATATCTCTTGGAAGAATGCCATAAACCAGCAGTTCGAAATGTTCCGTAAAGTTCTTGTCGACCACCCCGCCCATCCCGATGCCCATATATTGGGAAACCGTTACAGCTGCTATTGTCAGCAGCGATGCAAACCAGCTCAGTCTCCTGGAAAAGTAAAGACTGGCAATGGCCAGCGGATATATGTAAAGGAGGACGACATGGTATGAAAGCAGTGTGGAAAGCGATGCAACCATCAGTACGGCAGCAGTAACTGTCACATATTTGAGCATCCAGCCGTCAAGCTTCAAAATAAATACCAGTACTGCCGGCAGCAGAAGCATTATGGTGGCCGCACCCATGGCAAGACTCATTGTTTTCATGGGGACGACGAAAATTTGAAGGATGTTCAGCAGCATGGTCAGCGCCACAAATCCGATCGTGACGAGCATTACCTTAGCTGTAAACTTGTTGGCGGCGCGCTCATTTGAATCCAATATTGATGTTTTATTCATTTGTTCGTCCTCCATTTAATTTACAGACAACGGTAAAGTCGTTTTTTAAATATGATTCAATCAACTCAACTTTTTTAATTTTGCTGGAGAAGCTGTTGAGTATTTCGCCGACTTCGCCGGGACTGAAATAATGATACTTGTCCTCCCGGTCCGGAGAATCGACATGCAGAAGATTGAATACGACGGCTTCACCGGAAAGCCGCAGGAACAGCTCCAGTGCCTGAATCAAAAAGGTCCTGTTGTTTCCCAGGTTGAGGTTGAATATACCTGATGCGTATATGACATCAAAAGAGCCGTTTTCGAACAGGTTGTTTTTAAATAGGTCGACATGGTAGAATTTCGCAGCAGCAAGCTGTTTGCTTCTGGCCTGTTCGATCATGATATCAAGAATGTCCACTCCGGTGTAGTCTACATGAATATCCTTGCTTATGATATATTCCAGAAGGTTTCCCGTACCGCAGCCTACATCCAGCAGCTTCCTGCCTTCAAGGCCGACTGACTCCAGCAGCATATCGAACCTCAGTCTCTGGGCTTCTTCGCTTTCCCAGCCGAGTATGCCGTATTCCGGAAGGCCTTTTGACAAATTGTCCTCATAATACGTTTTAATGATTTCTAGTTTACCCATCCTCTATATCTCTCTCCAGTTCCTGTTAATATCACCTATATTCAATATAGACCATTCGGGTTAGGCGGTCAAGAAATAATACAGGTATGTAATACAACGCTTGATATTTTTTTGTCAATGTATTATGATATGTATATACCCCTGACTGTAAGGATTTTCCGAGCGGAAAGGCGCAGATAAAAGTAAGGGAAATGTCCTATGCCCGTTTATTACGCGTCCTTTTCCACGGCGGAGGGAACGCTTTTTTTATGCGCCGGGGCGGAAAGCCCACCGCATGCATATAAGGCTCCGCAGACCTGCGGTGCTGACACGCCAGTTGCGTCAGATTTCTGCTGAAGGGGTATATACAGGATGACATACTCTTGTATGTATTAAAACTACAGTTTTGAACAGGAGCTTTTATGGAGAAAATTACTCAGCTTGTGAATATGTTAAGATCCGGTGATACAGCCGAACTGGCTGCGCTCATAGCCCATTATGCGTCTGCCCCGGAACCGGAACGTGAAGCGCTTTTCACTGCCGCACTTGAACAGAAAAGGCTTTATTACGGGGACAGTGTGTTTTTCCGCGGCCTGATCGAAATTAGCAGCTACTGTAAAAATGATTGCCTGTACTGCGGTATCAGAAGGGGAAATCAAAAAGCCAACCGTTACAGGCTATCCGAAGAGGAAATACTGGCATGCTGTGCGGAAGGTCACCGCCTGGGCTTCCGTACTTTTGTGCTGCAAGGCGGCGAAGATCCCTATTATACAGACGAGCGCACATGCCGCATCATCAGCCGGATCAAGGAACGTTATCCGGATTGCGCCATAACCTTATCGCTTGGAGAGAAACCGGCGGAAAGCTATAAGCGGTTTTACGAAGCAGGAGCGGACCGTTACCTGCTGCGGCACGAAACCGCCAGCGAGCTGCATTATTCCAGGCTGCATCCGGATGATATGAGTCTAAAGAACCGCATGAAATGCCTGTACATCCTGAAGGAAATCGGGTTTCAGGTTGGAGCCGGATTTATGGTTGAATCACCCTATCAAACCTATGAAGACCTTGCTGCCGATCTGATCTTCCTCCGGGACCTGCAGCCCGATATGGTCGGTATCGGGCCATTCATCCCGCACAAGGACACGGTCTTTTCCGGTGAAAAAACTCCGGACACCGGTCTGACATTAATCATGCTTGCGCTTGTCAGACTGATGCTGCCTAAGGTACTGCTGCCTGCAACCACCGCACTGGGGACCATAGATAAAAAAGGCCGTGAAAAGGGACTAAAGGCCGGTGCCAATGTAGTCATGCCGAACCTTTCCCCTGTCAGGCATCGCAAGGACTATTCGCTATATGACAACAAGATCTGCACCGGCGAAGAAGCTGCAGAGTGTCTGGGCTGTCTTACCGGACGCATACGTTCGGCCGGTTTTGAGCCCGATTTTTCTAGAGGAGACGCAATTCGGTAAAATTTTTTGTTATAATTGTGATATTATTGGTATAATTAAACACCATAAGGATTTTAAGTTCAATGAGCACTGAATGATAGCGGGGGAATGGTATGGATAAGGTTATATGTGTTTATAGTTCATCAAGCAGCACCATTGATCCGATTTATTTCGAAATTGCAACAGAATTGGGCAGGGAAATCGCCGCCAAGAAAAACACGCTGCTGTTCGGCGGCGGAATGCTCGGGCTAATGGGCGCAACCGCAACTGCCGTACACAAGCACGGCGGCAAGGTGATCGGTGTAATACCGGAGGCACTCAACCAAAAGGGTGTTGTATATGAGACCTGTGACGAATTGATTGTAACCATGGAAATGCGGGAGAGAAAATCCATCATGGACGCACGTTCCGATGCCTTTATCGCACTGCCGGGAGGCTACGGGACGCTGGAGGAACTGCTGGAGATCATCACACTGAAGCAGCTCAAGTATCACAACCGGCCGATTGTCATTTTAAACGGCAACAACTATTACGCCCCGCTCCTTAAACAGTTTGAGGAGATCATAGACTTGAATTTTGCCAAGCCGGAATGTGCCATGCTTTATCACGTAACCTCCGATGTGGCCGACGCGCTTGACTATATTGACAACTATGTGCCGCATGTTTTCAAGGACAAATGGCTTACCTGACAGATATAGAACAGTAGGCGCCAGCAATACAAGCCATTTTTCACATGATGAGGCGTTTTGGTTATGGTGTTGATTTGTCCGCAGAATCTGTGTATAATGACTCATGGAATAAAAAACAGTTGAATAGCACGAGAATTGTTCTCTAGGGTTCCGCAGCATGCTGGTCTGTGACCGAGAGGGAACACATGGCTGTCGCTGTGTCACGGAAGGATAAAAGCCTGGGAGATATCAAAATGGTATCCTCACAGGCTTTAATTTTTTTATAAGGGGGATTTGGATGTCCTGGGTTTACTTATTGATTGCAGGGATTTTTGAAATCATTTGGGCGATGGGCCTCAAGTATTCTGAAGGGTTTACAAAGCTTTACCCGTCGATCATTACACTGGGGGGCATGATCATCAGTTTTTACTTGCTGTCGCTGGCTACAAAAACACTTCCCATCGGTACGGCTTATGCCGTATGGACGGGGATTGGCGCCTTCGGCGCGGTAATATGCGGTATTGTCCTGTTCCATGAACCGATCAGTTTTTTACGGATCTTGTTCCTTTGCCTGATCCTGACCGGTATAGTGGGATTAAAGCTGACTTCAGCCTGATGTCGGGTGGAAGGATTGCCGGCAATAAAAAATAAAATTGCGGCAGATTAAATTAAAGCCCTTATTGCTTTATACTAAAGTGAAGGCTTACGGTATGTATCTTCCGGTTTCCGTGGCTTCATACCGTATTCTGAAGCGCGGAAGTCTGTTGAGCTGCACATAGTAATTCTCCGCCCAATCCGCACCCTGAGACGGATCGTTCACACCCTCCGCAGGCGGCGAAAACAATTTGAAAACGAGTCGGGACGCGCCTTCCAAACGCTTTTCAAAAAAAGCGGGCATCAGATCGACAGTCCTGACACCGGGCTTTTTGTAAAACCATTTTCCGTTCATTTCCATGACCGCATTCAGATGCTCTTCCTCGAACAGAACCTCGCAAAACACAGGGTTCCTTTCGAAGTCCAAATGGATTGCAAGCCCGTCTGCGTCCTCGAAGCTGCCCCACCGAAGCCTGAGGGGCATTGCGGCGGCCTCTCCGGTCGTCATCGAAGGAAGAAAATACGGATCATGTATGATCTCCCGGTAGGTCTCCAGCAGCGGCTGTGCGATTCCGCACGCCGGGCAGTTGGGGTCCTCCAGCTCCAGCCCCAGCCTTCCCCTGTCTCTGAATTGGTAGCAGGTAATTCCGGTGAGCCAGCCGGCTTTTTCATCACGCACCAGCGTATAAAAATCACGCACCATCACGGCCTGATCATAAGGGCCGGTCACATCGCCGTCGGCATTGAGCTCGGAAATGACCAGCGGCTTTACCGTGCCGCCGTTCATCAGGCTGAAACGCTGGAAGGTATACCTGTTTATATTGAAAAGCTCCGTTACATCCAACCGCCTGTGGGAATGGCCGCCCCGTTCAGCCTCCGTGAACGGCCAGCCCCAGTTGAGGGCCAGATAGTAATCGCCCGACCAGATATCAGCCGCTTTGACGGCTTCATTGAATTCCTTTTCATAGGGCATCGCATCCGAGTCCTTTTCTGGCCCTTCTCCAATACACAGGATCGTACGGATGTTTGGCGCCTCCCGTTTGATGATCCGGTGAAAACGGACGAAAAAATCGGCCACCTCCTGATAGCTGTAGCGCTTGTTAAAGGCGAACCATGTGCCGGTGGCTTCATGGTTGATTCTGAGCATCAGCCGCCCGTAGGGCTTCAACTCACGAGCTATCTGCACCAGATGTTCATCCGGTACAGCGCAATCCATTGTCAGCGTCAGCGTTACATCCTGGCCGTGCCTGCGCACATCCTTCATGGACGCAAAGGGCTCTCCGTCCGTGCTTCCGCCGACACCGCCTGTATAAGGGAAATAGTCGTCATACGGATAATCCCATGCGAAACAGACACCGTCATTGCAGCCGAGTTCACTGGCCCTTCCCGGCCAGCCCTTGTCCAGCGGATAATAGCAGTACATCAGGTTGATGCTTCTGTGGGGTCTGCCCAGCTTATTCAGGATATAATCCTGGCACACATATTCCCCTCTTTCACTGCCGTCGCCAAGATCTACTGCGCAGGCGGCCGGTCCCATATGGAGCTTGTATGCTTTATTTATTTCAATCGTCATATCGGCTTCCATCCTCTTACCCCAATACTACCTCGATTTGATTCCTGTCCTTCATCAGTTCCAGCGGTATCAAAGAACCTTCCGCCTTCAGTCCGTTAACGGTCAGAGAAGCCACACCGCTGCATACATGCTTCGGATTCCTTACCTCGATTTTAAAATCCTTTCCCCTGTACCGCCTTGATACACAGAAACCGTCCCACTCGCGAGGTATGCAGGGATCCACAATCAACCCATCATAAGCAGCACGTACGCCCAGTATGTATTGCGATACGGCCACAAAGCCCCAGGATGCGGTGCCGGTGAGCCATGAATTCCTGGCGCGCCCGAATTTGTACGGGTGCTCCTTCCCTGTTATGAACTGTGAATAAACATAGGGCTCCATGGTATACAGATCGGCATCCTCGTTTTTGGCTGCAGGTAAAAAAGAAAGATAGTATTCGAAGGCTCTGTCTCCCCTTCCCAGCATGCATTCCGCTACGACTGCCCAGGTGTTGGCGTGGCAGAATATCCCGGCGTTTTCCTTTAAACCGGGCGGGAAGGATGTGATGGCACCGATTTCCGTATCCGGCTCCCTGTAGGCGGGAAAATTCTTGACGATTCCGTGTTCCGTTGCGAGATATTCCTTGAGGCTGTCCATCGCTGCGACAGCCTTTTCATGCTGCGCCGCACCGGATAGGACGGACCATGTCTGACTGTTAATAAAAATCCTGCACTGCTCACTTTCCTGTCCGCCCAGTTTTTTGCCGCTGTCCAGATAACCACGCAGAAACCACCTGCCATCCCAGGCATACCGGTCCAGATTTGAAGCCGTTTCAGCCAGGCAAGACCGGTATTTTACGGCATCCTCCGTTCTCCCCGTACGTTCAGCCAGCTCAATAAACTCGACGAGCCCCCGGTAATAAAGGAAGGTGCTCCAGATGCTTTCACCGTTGCCCTTCAGATTGATGCAGTCGTTCCAGTCAGCGGCCAATCCCAGCAGCAGCCCATGGGGTCCTCTCTTGCTCCAGGAAAAATCAAGGGCTTTCATCATGTGTCGGTATACGGAGTCCTCACCTTCGTCACAGTAGGGAACGGTCTCATTCAGGAAGGCGTTATCCCCCGTTTCTTTAATATAGGCAGGTATGGAAATCAGCAGCCACAGGTGGTCATCTGAAAAAATGTGTCCGGCGGGTGGAACATTGTGGCTGCCCTGCTTCCAGGTCAGCGGCTGAAGTCCGTGCATGGCCGAGCCGTTCGAAAGCTGTCCTTTCAAAAGGTCTGTCAGCTTATCGCGGCACAGATCCGGTATGGAATGCATTACGCCAAGCGTATCCTGGTTTGTATCACGATATCCCAGTCCGTCACGTCCGCCCGCTTCATTAAAGGAAGCCGACCTGGACCAGTTGAAGGTGGTCTGGCACTGGTACTGGTTCCAGATATTCACCATGGAATTGACAATCCCTGACGGCGTTGAACACGTATAGGCGCACAGTCTGTCCTCCCAGTACTGCCGCACCTTTTCAAATTCCTTCTCCACGTTCCCGCGGTCCGAATAATACGCTTTGCACTCCGCGCCAAAGGTCTTTGCATCGCCGACACCGACAATATAAACGGCATATTTCTTTTCGCCCGGCTTCAGTGTTATCCTGCTGTGCAGCGAAGCGCAAGGATTGCCGCCGACGGCAACCGTGTTGGCACAGCTGCCTCTTTCCACTGCAATGGGTGTGCCTTCGTGGCGGTACCGCCCGATAAACTCATCGCGGTCCGTTTCAAAGCTGTCGACCGGCAGTGTGGACGCCATAAAGCCCTTGGGCTCGTTGATCGGCCACAGGCGGATCGAGTAATCAATCATATCTTTTTGGAAGCCCATACGGCAGGTGTACAGTATGTATTGAAAATTGGTGAGATCCTGGTTCATGTCCCAGAAGCACCACTCTGCATAGGAAAAGAGGGACAGGTCCCTATCCTGTCCCGACCGGTTCTCCAGCTCAATTTCCCATAGCTCGACCGGTTGGCCTACAGGCACAAAAATTCGATAAACAGAGCGGATCCCGCTGTATTCACTTTCAAATCTGGTATAGCCAAGGCCATGGCTGCAGGCGGACTTATACCTGTCAAGCGGTTTTCCGACAGGCTGCCAGGAGGCGGACCAATAATCTCCGTCCTCATTGTCCCGGATATAGATGTAGCGGCCCGGCCTGTCCATCGGTATGCTGTTGAAACGGAAGCGCGTCAGCCTGGCCGATTTCGGTGATTGATAAAAGCCGTAGCCGCTGGCATTGTTCGATATGATTCCGCAGTATTCCGACGTGCCGAGATAGTTCACCCAGGACATCGGCGTGCAAGGATTGTCGATGACATACTCCCTGTTTTCATCGTCAAAATAACCGTAACGCATGAATATTCCCCCTCTTCATCGGCCTGCATCCATCTCGGGCCTTTTCATAATTATATTTTAAGAGGCAGAATATTACAAATGTATTTATCAAACCGCATTGTTTTCTTGTATCTTTGTTGATTTTCAACAAAGCGTCCGTTTATACAGCGGCTATCTGTACGGCTCGGTATTATTTCACCTTTTCCACTTCGCCGTAATCCTCGCCGAAGGTGTCAACCGTTACTGTTTTTATCCGCTGATCCTCGCGCGGCCTGTCGTTGTAATCACGCTTCACGCCTACGATCCTGTCCGCTTCCTCCATGCCTTCCGTCACTTTGCCGAAGGCGGCATACTGCCCGTCGAGGTGCGGCGCCTTCTCGACCATGATGAAAAACTGCGAGCCCGCAGAATCCGGTCTAGCCGACCTGGCCATGGAAAGGACGCCCCTGTCATGCTTCAGCGGATTGCTGAACCCGTTGCCCGAAAACTCCCCCTTGATGGAATAACCGGGGCCGCCCATTCCGCTTCCCTGCGGGCAGCCTCCCTGTATCATGAAGCCCGGAATGACACGGTGAAATATCAAACCATTGTAATACCCGCTTTGTACCAGCGAGATGAAATTCCTCACAGTATTGGGGGCGGTTTCGGGGTACAGCTCCGCTTTTATGGTATTGCCGTTTTCCATTTCAAACGTAACGATAGGATTCTTTGCCATATCTATTCTCCTTTTTATAAATGGTTTCTGCTCTTGGTACGTCTGCATGCAGCAGCGGAAGAACCCCCGGCCGCACGACATGTTTCTATTTTACCATATATGGAGGTCGTTATATACCATATCACGGAAATTAACATGTTTAACATGCCCGCTTCCACGCCGGTCTTTGATGCAGGTAGCGGATTGTGGTATTATTCTATATGTAAAGCCTGGTTTCTGCATATTTAAAAGCATTATGGGGGGTTATACAATGCATATCGTGATAATTGCACTCGCCGCGGCGCTCCTGGCCGTTCTTTCCATCATCCTTCTGCGAACCCTGGCATTCAGAACGGCCAGACCTCTGCAGGAGGCGCCTTTTGAAGACGAAACCGACATGGCTGGAGCTGCAAGGAACCTCTCGGAAGCTTTGAAAATCAGAACCGTTTCCTGCGAAGATTACGAAAAAACAGATTTCAGTCAGTTTGCTCAGTTTCTGAAATATCTTGAAGCAACCTACCCCAATGTATATGCAGCACTTGAGCATGAAACCGTAAACTCCTACAGTATGCTGTACCGCTGGAAAGGGAGCGATCCGGGCAGAAAGCCGGTCCTACTGATGGCGCATTACGACGTCGTACCCGTTGAAGAGAGCTCGGAAGCAAACTGGGTATATCCTCCCTTTTCCGGAGAAATCAAGAACGGCATGGTCTGGGGAAGAGGCGCGCTGGATGTGAAATGCCAGGTGACCGGCATCCTCGAAGCTATTGAAGCCTTACTGGCAAAGGGCTATGTACCTAAAAGCGATATCTATGTCGCCTTCGGCCATGATGAAGAGGTGGATGGGCAGCAAGGCGCCCGTAATATTGCAGCCCTTCTGGAAAAGAGAGGGCTGCAATTCGAGTTTATTCTTGATGAAGGCTCCTGCATTGCGGAAGGATTTATGCAGGGGATCAGCAGACCGCTTGCCCTTGTAGCTGTTTGCGAAAAGGGTTATGCCGACGTCAAGCTCACTTCCGGGAGCAAGGGAGGACATTCCTCCATGCCGCTGCCCGACACAGCGCTCGGAATTGTCTGCGAAGGCGTTGCCAGACTGCAGAAACACCAGCTGCCCCGCAGGCTGACACCTCCCGTCAGATGGTTTTTAAATGCCGTCGGACCTGAAATGGCACTGCCATACCGTATCATACCGGCAAATCTGTGGCTGTTCAAGCACCCTTTAATGAAAAGCATGTCCTCCCTGCCGTCAGGTAATGCCATGCTCAGAACCACCACAGCTGCGACGATGGCAGGAGGAAGCCCGCAGTCCAACGTACTGCCGCAGAAAGCCTGGGCGGTATTAAATTTCAGACTGCTGAACGGGGAGACGAAGGAGGGGCTTCTCAGGCATATTCATCAGGTATTGCGAGGATTGGATATCAAGGTGGAGATCATACGGTACAACAGCCCGTCGGCGATTTCCTCCAAAGAGTC